>JAQGJF010001043.1 GCA_028290765.1 Tardiphaga sp. | reverse complement strand
TTCATGACCGGCTATTCGCGTAACGCCATTGTCCATCAGGGCCGGCTCGATCCGGGGGTCGAACTGATCCAGAAGCCTTTGACCAGCGAACAGCTTGCCGCCGCGGTGCGGAAGATGCTCGACAGCTGAAGCCGGCCTGGGGCGCGGCCGGCGCATTCAAGGAGAAAGCCCGTGAAGATGCATATGCTGTCCGGCGGCCGGGTGAAGATGCGCAAGAGGACGTATTTTCCGGGCACCGACCGCAGCGAGATGGTCGAGCTCCCGGTGGCGTGCATCCTGATGCGGCACGCACAGGGCAACGTGCTGTTCGATACCGGCTGCCATCCTTCGATTGCCGAAAGCCCCGAGCCGCGGCTGCGCGGCATGTCGAAATTCATGACCCCGATCATGCCGCCGGGCGATAACGTCCTCACCGGGCTCAATGCCATCGGGCTCGACCCGGACGACATCGACGTTGTGATCTGTTCGCATCTGCATACCGATCATTGCGGCTGCAACGCGTTCTTCCGCAAGGCGACGCTGATGGTCCACGCCCTCGAGCTCGCCGCGGCTGACGTGGCGGAGGACAAGGCCGTGGCGGCGGGATATTTGCGGGCGGACTGGGATCATCCGGTGCCGCCGATCGATCGCGTGCACAAACAGACCGACGTGATGGGCGACGGCCGCATCGTGCTGCTGCCGCTGCCGGGGCATACCCCGGGCATGATGGGCGCGCTGGTCCGGCTCGACAACTCAGGCGAATACCTCCTGGCCTCCGACGCGCTGGCGATCCGCGAAAATCTCGATCGCGACATCATCCCAGGCAACACCTGGAACGCCGAGCTGTGCGCCAAATCCTTTGCCGAAATCCGCCGCATCGAAGCCGCCGGCGCCAAGATCATCTGCGGCCACGACGCCGCGCAATGGGAGGGGTTGCGGAAGGGGATCAACGCGTATGATTGAGACGCGTCGCGGCAGCGCAAGCGCGCGCTCTCATCTCGCTGAGGCGTGAGGTCGCGGCTCACGCCGATGTGGTTGACCCGATCGCGCCATGGTGGAACGCAACTTGCGCGGTTCGGTTGTTGTCCCGAGGGCGAGCCTGCATGGAGAACAACATGAAAAAACGCATCACGATCGCGGCGCTACTCGTCCTCGCCGGAACCTCGGCCGGTTACGCCCGGGGCGGCATGCACGGCGGCGGGATGGGCGCCCTGATGGCGCCGGCTAGTCCGACGGTGCCCCCGTCGCTCACGCCGGATCCCCGCCTGACCGGCAGCGCGCCGCTGCCGCCGCATCCACAGCCGACACGGTCCAGCGTCGCCTCGCTGCCGGACATTTTGTTGAAGCCCGATCCGGAAGACGCCAGGGTCGACAAGATGATTTCGGGCATCTGCCGCGGCTGCTAGCGCGCGTCGTTCGTCGTTCTTTGCTGCGGCGGATTTCGGCGCGTCATTCAAGTCCGCGTAATCGCAATCTGCGCGGCTTGCGCATAAAGCCCGAGCAGTAGTGGCGGATTCCCGCACCACAATCCGCCATTCTCCGGTGCCGCACCGTTTTCATGGTCGATGCCTAAAATGATTTGGACCATTTTTCGCTTGCTTTATTAGTAACGCATACGTTACTATCTATGCGTGCAGATCCTGGAATACATCGACGTCGCCGGAGCCAGCCCGTATCGGGACTGGTTTGAGAGTCTGAATGCTCCGGCCGCAGCGAAGGTAACGGTCGCACTGACACGTATCGAGCTGGGCAACCTGTCAAACGTAAAAAGTGTCGGGGCAGGGGTCCAGGAATACCGGATCGACTTCGGGCCGGGCTACCGGGTCTACTTCGGCAGGGATGGCGACCGCCTGGTTATCTTGCTGGCGGGTGGAACGAAGAGCCGCCAGCAAAGGGACATCGTAACGGCGCAGCAGCGATGGTCCGATTACAAGGCGCGCAAAAGAAGCTGAGAGCAAAAGAAAGTTGAGAAATGCAGGTCTACGGCGGGAGCCGGAGCCGCAAAACAATGAGGAGAAAATCTGTGGCACTGACCCGGGATTTCAAGGAGACCATAAAGGCGCGTGCCGACCGCGATCCTGCGTTCCGCGAGGCGCTACTGACCGAAGCCGTGGAGCAACTCATCGGCGGAGAGGTTGAGGTCGGTAAAGCTGTCCTTCGTGACTACATCAATGCAACGGTTGGATTTGCTCGACTTGCAAAGGCAACCGGCACGCCGTCAAAGAGCCTGATGCGCATGCTTGGGCCCAAGGGAAATCCCCGGGCAAACAACCTGCTCGCCGTGATTGACAAGCTTCAGCGGGTCTCCGGAGTTCGTCTCGCAGTCGGCGCGGGCAAAAAGAAGCGGGCGGCCTAGAGCGGGATGACTTATCTTCGAATCGTCATCCCGCTCTAGCTTATTGTTTGAGCATGATCTTTTCCGAAAACCGGTACCCACTTTTCGGGATCATGCTCTAGGGAAGAGTGCGCCGCTCACGATTATGGTCGGCACATCAGGGGGCAGACGGCCGCACTTCCGAGTTCGTTCATGGCTGATGCCGCCGCGTGATCGCGATCTGCGCGGCCTGCGCATAGAGCCCCGAGATCAGGTCCAGCTGTGCGCGGGTAGCCTCCGATTTCGCGGTCCAGCCTTCCAGCGCATCGATCATCGGCGGCAAGGTCGCGGCGCGCAGCGCGGCGTAGGCTTCGGTGACGGAATGGCCGGTCGCGGTGACGCGGTAGCGGGTTTCCTTGCGGGACGAGCCGCCCTCGGTCTCGATCAGGCCGGCGCGGGTCAGTTTGCGGGTGGCATATTGCAGGTTGGGGACGTCGACCCGGTTGAGCAACTGCCCGATCTCGGAGAGCCGCTTCGGCTCGTCGCCCATCCGCACGATATTGAGCACGGCCACGTCGTCGCCGGTCAGCGGCACGTCGCAAACGGCCGAAAGGCATGCGGCCTTCCAGCGATAATAAGCCTGCGCCAGGCGCTCCAGTCCGAACTCGAAATCCGACAGCCGCCGTTCGGTTTCGGTGCGCGCCAGATGCCAGGACCCCGGCCGCTCCGCCGCGTCGGCTTCACGGCTTGGCCTGGAGTCAGTGAGCGTCTTCTTCTTCAAGCCTGTGGTCCGGGTCTTCTTCAAGTCGGTCTCCTGATTCCCTGTCGCGCTCAAGGCCTAGGCAAGGTCTGCACAATCTTGGCTATTTACAACTGCGATTCTTACATTAAAAATACAATTAAGAAAACATGATGAGTTTACGGGGCAGGCGGGCGAATTGGCCGGCGACCTGACGATGTGAGCTGGCGTCGCGCTGGCTGGCTCGACAAGCGCCGTTGTGACGGGGTGGCATATGGGACAGTGGATCGATATTGCGGCCACGGGTGGCGGCTCGTTCAAGGGATATCTGTCGATACCGGCATCGGGATCCGGCCCGGGCATCCTGCTGCTGCAGGAGATATTCGGCGTCAATTCGTCGATGCGCGAGGTCGCGGATTATTACGCGGAAGAAGGCTACGTCGTGCTCGCGCCCGACCTGTTCTGGCGCATGGAGCCCGGTGTCGATCTCGGCTACACCGAAGCCGATTTCGGCAAGGCGATGGGCTATTACCAGCGCTTCGACGCCAATCAATCGATCAAGGATTCGGCCGACGCGCTGAAAGTGCTGCGGGGTCGTCCGGAATGCGTCGGCAAGGTCGGCGCGCTCGGCTTCTGCCTCGGCGGCAAGCTGGCCTATCTGGTCGCGGCGCGCACCGATGTCGATTGCGCCGTCTCCTATTACGGCGTCGGCATCGAGGCCGATCTCGGCGAAGCTGCCGCGATCAAATGCCCGATGGTGTTTCATTTCGCCGAGCTCGATCGTTTCGCGCCGCCGGAGGCGCGCCAAGCGATCAAGCAGGCCTTCGCGCGGCGCCCGGAGATGGAGATGTATCTCTATCCCGGTTGCGATCACGCCTTTGCCGCGCCCGAGCGCACCAGTTACAACAAACCGGCGACGCTGATGGCGCATTCGCGCTCGATCGCGCTGTTTCGCAAGGTGCTGGGGCCGCATTACGACCTGTCGTCGCTATGGGACCGCCACACCGAGCTGGAGTTCGGCGTGCGTTCGGCGGAAGACACCATGGCGACCATGGTGTCCGAGCCCTACGTCAATCACATTCCCACCATGACCGGTGGCGTCGGCTACAAGGATCTGCTGCGCTTCTACAAGAATCATTTCATTCCGAAGACGCCGCAGGACACCAAGTTGATCCCGATCTCGCGCACCATCGGCGCCGACCGCGTGGTCGACGAGATGCTGTTCTGCTTCACCCATGACATCGAAATCGACTGGATGCTGCCCGGGGTGCCGCCGACCGGCAAATATGTCGAGATTCCGCTGATCGCCATCGTCCGGTTTCGCGGCGACAAACTTTACAACGAGCACATCTACTGGGACCAGGCCTCGGTGCTGGTGCAGATCGGGCTGCTCGATCCGACCTTGCTTCCCGTCGCCGGTGTGGCGACGGCGAAAAAACTCGTCGACGAAAGTTTGCCGTCGAACACCCTGATGGCGCGCTGGGTCGAGAGCGCGCCACGGGCTGCCGAATAGAGCTTCCATTCACGGCGTCCGCTCCCGGGCGCCGTTCTCGTATGTGGAGTAGATTGTCATGGGTTCGCCGATCCTTTCCCGCCGCAGCATCCTGCAACTGGCCGGCGCCGCGGCGCTGCCGCTCTCCCCGGGTCTGCTCGCCGGTCCGGCGCAAGCGGCCACGCCGGGCACGCTGACCATCGCCTATAACGTCAATCTGCCGTCGTTCGATCCAACCATCGGGCTCTCAGCGGTCAATCCGACCATCCAGTCGATCTATCAGTCGATCTTCGATCCTTATATTGCGCAGGCGCCGGACCTGTCGTTCAAGCCGGGCCTGTTGACCAAGTGGGGCTGGAACGCGGACCGCAGCAAGATCACGCTGGAAGTCCGCAAGGACGCCACTTGGCACGATGGATCCAAGGTGACGCCGGAAGACGTGGTCTGGTCGCTGAAGCGTGCGGCCGATCCGAAGAGCGGCAATCCGATCCAGTTCGTCTGGTCCAAGGTCGGCAATTTCGCCATCGACGGCAACACCATCAGCGCCGACGTGCTGGAGTTCGAGCCGACTCTGTTCAAGTGGATGGCGTTCCTGACCGGCTACATCCTGCCGAAGGCCTACTTCGAAAAGGTCGGCGCCGAAGGTTTTGAAAAAGCGCCGATCGGCTCCGGTCCCTACAAGGTCGACGCCTTCGAGCGCAACGCGTTTTTGCGGCTCAAGGCGCATCCCACCTATTGGGGCGGCAAGCCCGCCTTCGAAACGGTTGTTTTCAAATTCGTCACCGATCCGACCAGCCGCGTCGCCGAGATCGAATCCGGCGGCTCGGACCTGACCTTCGAGATTCCCTACGAGGAATTCGATCGCTTGAAAGCCAAGCCGGGCCTGGCCGGGCAGACCAAGCCGGTCTCCGACATCGCCATGATCTTCCTCACCGATATCGAGCCGATGCTCGATCGTAACGTTCGCCTCGCCGCCAGCCATGCCATCGACAAGAAGGCGATCGTCGACCGGCTGCTGAAAGGCTACGGCGTGCCGATCGCGACGCTGGAGGCGCCGGGCTATGCCGCCTTCGATCCCTCGATCAAGGTCGCCTATGATCCGGAACTGGCCAAGAGCCTGCTCGCCAAGAGCGGATATTCGCCGCAGAAGCCGGTGAAATTCACCATCCAGACCACGCGCGGCTTCAAGCCGAAGGATTACGAGATGATCCAGGCGATCGTCGGGATGTGGCGCAAGGTCGGGATCGAGGCCACCATCGAAGTCTACGAGATCGCGCAGCATTTCGAGCTGCGCGCCCGCCATGCGCTGGCGCCCGCAGCGTTCTACAATTGGGGCAACGCCATCGGCGATCCCTCGACCTCGACCGGCTTTGCGATGTTCGGCCCGTCGCCGCACTGCGCCTGGAAGGGCAAGGACACCGTCGAGCGGATCGGTCCGTTGTGGGGCGAGAAGGATGAAGCCAAGCGCATCGCCGGCTGGAAAGCGGTCGACAAATACATCGCCGAAGAGGGCGAGGTGATCCCGCTGTTCCAGTATGTGCAGCCGATCATTCACCGCAAGGGATTGAAGGTCACAGCCCAGGCCAACGGCATGATTCTGCCGCAGGCGGTGACACAGGCGTAGATCCGTAGGATGGGTTGAGCTCTTGCGAAACCCATCACCACCGGCGCCCGTGATTGATGGGTTTCGCAAGGGCTCAACCCATCCTACGGTCGCTGCCAGCGAGTAGAGCGAGACACGATCATGCGATGGGGCGAGATGGTTCGACGGCTCGTCCTGATCCCGCCGACGCTGCTGGGCGTGGCGGTGGTCGTGTTTGTGCTGCTGCGCGTCGTGCCCGGCGATCCGATCGCCATGATGATTCCGCCCGGCGCGTCGGCGCTCGATGTCGACCGGCTGCGCGCCTTCTACGGTCTCGATCGTTCGATTCCGGAGCAGTTCGTGATCTGGCTCGGCCAGGCCCTGCAAGGCAATTTCGGGCGTTCGATCAGCCTGCACCAGCGTGTGTTCGAACTGGTCTCGGCGCGGCTTCCGGCGACGCTGGAACTCGCACTGCTGGCTACGCTGATGGCGGTCCTGATCGGCCTGATGGTGGCGCTGGCCGGGGTCTATGTTCGCGGGCGGCGCGCCGAATGGCTGGTCGATGGTGGCGTCGGCGTGGTTCTCGCCATTCCCGATTTCCTGTGGGGCCTGATCCTGCTGCTGCTGTTCGGCGTCCTGATTCCACTGCTGCCCATTTCGGGCCGGATCGATCCGCAATATGTCGGTGTTTTCGCGACCAATTTTTATCTGATCGAAAGTCTCGCGACCGGCCACCTCAACGTCGCGGTTGCGCTGTTGCAGCACATGCTGCTTCCGGCGATCGCACTGGCGCTGCCGTTCGCCGCGCTGGTTGCGCGCCTGCTGAAGGCTTCGCTGGCGGAGGCCGAGGATCAGGACTATGCGCAGGTCGCTCGCACCCGCGGGTTTTCCCGCCCGGTGATCCTGCTGCGCGAGGTATTCCCGAACGCGCTGATTCCGACCGTCGCGCTCGGCGGCGTCCAGCTCACGCTGCTGCTCGGCGGCACCGTGCTGGTCGAGCGCATCTTCTCCTATGAAGGCATCGGCAACATGGCGATCGACGCCGTCATCAACCGCGATTTTCCGCTGATCCAGGGATTGATCCTGACCTTCGCGGCGCTGTTCATCGCGCTCAATCTGGCCGTCGATGTGCTGGTTACGGTGCTGGATCCGAGGCTGCGCCATGGTTGACCTTGCCGTCAGCATGCCAAGCGAAATTCCGTCGCGATGGCGGGCGGCGCTTAGGCGCGGCGGTCCGCGGCTGTGGGCCGGTGGCGCGCTGGCCGGTGGCCTCGTCCTCGTCGCGGTGCTGGCGCCGCTGCTCGCGCCGCATGATCCGATCCAGCAGGATCTGCTTTCGGCGCAACTGCCGCCGGTCTGGATGCAGGGCGGCGAGGCGACATTCCTGCTCGGCACCGACAGTCTCGGGCGCTGCGTGCTGTCGCGGCTGATTTTTGCGGCGCGCACTGCGGTGCTGGTGGCCTCGATCGCGGCCTCGCTCGCAGCCGCAATCGGCATCACGCTTGGTCTCCTCGCCGCGAGTTTTGGCGGCTGGGTCGACCAATGTGTCTCGCGCCTGATCGACATCTGGATGGCGTTCCCGCCGGTGCTGCTGTCGATCGTGCTGGCAGCGCTGATCGGCGCCGGCCTGACCTCGGTCATCGTCGCCATCGTCGTGGTCGACTGGACCCGCTTTGCCCGGGTGTTCCGCGCCGAGACCATGGTGCAGCTGCAGCGCGACTATGCCGCAGCCGCGCGCGCGATCGGACTGCGCGGCGGACAAATGCTGCGTCTCGAAATCCTGCCCAATTTGATCCCCCTGATCGTGACCTTGCTGGCGGTCGAGATGGGCGTAGCCATCCTGGTCGAGGTGATCCTGTCGTTCGTCGGCATCTCGGTCACCGGCGATACCCCGACCTGGGGCGGCATGATCGCCGAGGGCCGCCAGATTGTGCACCAGGCGCCCTGGATCATGGCGTTTCCCATTTTCTGCATCATCTCGAGCGTGATCGGTTTCAACCTGCTCGGCGACGGCCTGCGCGCGGCGCTCGACCCGGTGCAGCGCCGATGACCGCCGTGCTCTCGGTCCAGGACCTGCACGTCGCACTCGGAGGGCCAACCGAGACCCCACTCCGGCGCGGCGTCGG
>JAQGJF010001036.1 GCA_028290765.1 Tardiphaga sp. | reverse complement strand
GAATTCACCGCCGCCGACATCCAGATGAGTTTTCCGCTGGAAGCGGCAGCCGCCCGCGGCGGGCTCGAGCATGGTCACCCCAGATCGATGGCATTTCTCGAACGCATCCACGCCAGACCGGCGTATCAGCGCGCGCTTGAGCGCGGTGGGCCGTACGCGGTGGGACGCTGACAGGTTTTGTCTTACCGAGCACCGAGCTAGAAATTTTCTATTCGAGCAGCGCGCCTGCGATCAACCTTCGCGAAACCACGGATCACCCCTTCGCGCGTGGATCGGCAACGCCGTTGCGGCGTCTGCTTCTAGCGCGACTTCTGGGCGCCGCCCACGGACGGCAGCGCCATCACGCTGACGCCAGGCGGCGGCACGTCGTCGTCGGGCACGAAGAAATCCGACATCAGGGCCACGCTGGGGTCGACGCGGTAGGGTTCGAAGTCGCGCACGCCGCTGGCGTAGAGCAGCTTGTCGTCGATGCAGAACTGGCCGGTGAACTCGCGCGACGGTTTGGTGAAGATGGCATAGGCCGCGTCGGCCATGATTTCCGGGGTGCGGCTGGCGCGCATCATGGCGTCTCCGCCCAGGAGATTGCCGACCGCGGCGGTGGCGATGGTGGTGCGCGGCCACAGCGCGTTGACGGCCACGCCGTGACGCTTCAATTCGCCGGCGAGGCCCAGCACACACATGCTCATGCCGAACTTCGCCATGGTGTAGGCGGTGGAGTGCTCGAACCATTTGGGCTTCATGTCGAGCGGCGGCGACAGCATCAGAATGTGCGGATTGGCGGCCTTCTTCAGATGCGGGATGCAGTATTTCGACACCATGAAAGTGCCGCGGGTGTTGATGCCCATCATCAGGTCGAATCGCTTCATGTCGGTCCGCTGCGAGTCGGTCAGGCTGATGGCGCTGGCGTTGTTGACGCAGATGTCGATGCCGCCGAATTCGGCGGCGGTCTTGTCGATCGCCGCGATGACCTGGGCTTCGTCGCGGATGTCGCACAATATCGGCAGCGCCATGCCGCCGGCGGCGCGGACTTCCTCGGCGGCGGTGTAGATGGTGCCCGCCAGTTTCGGGTGCGGCTCCGCGGTCTTGGCGGCAATCGCGACATTGGCGCCGTCGCGCGCGGCGCGCAACGCGATCGCCAGCCCGATGCCGCGGCTGCCGCCGGAAATGAACAGCGTCTTGCCCTTGAGTGACGTCATGACGCGGACTCCTCTGCTGGTGGATCGTCCGGCTTCATAGCATGCGACGGCGGCGGCCTTTCGCAAAAAAATCGAGCCTGGCACAGCGGCGCCTGGATGTTTGACGACATCGCCGGTTTTCGGTTGATTTGGCGCGCATTCCCTGCGATCGGAGGCCGGAAATCTTCCTCCGCCTGATCCCTTGCCTCCAACGGAAAGAACCCATGAAATTCGCAGCGTATAGCCATCAGGGCATTGATCGGATCGGCGTGGTGGACGCGACCGAGAGCCATATCCGCCCGGTCGACGGCGTGACCGGCATGGTCGACCTGATCGAACGCTTTGGCCAACTCAAATCCCAACTCGCGTCGCCGGGGCCCTCGCTGCCGATTGCTGACGTGCGGTTGCGCGCGCCGATCGCCGTGCCGCGGCGCAATATCTTCTGCGTCGGCAAGAACTACATGGATCACGCCAGGGAATTTTCCCGCAGCGGCTTCGAGGCCGGCGCGGTGAAGGGCGCCGAGATCGACGAATACCCTGCGGTGTTTTCGAAGGGCCCGAACACCGTGATCGGGCCGCACGACGACGTGCAACTGCACGCCAACGTGACCTCCAGCGTCGACTACGAGGCTGAACTCGCGGTTGTCATCGGTGTGGGCGGCAAGGACATTCCCGCCGATCACGCCTACCGCCACGTGTTCGGCTATACCATTGTCAACGACGTGACCGCCCGCGATCGCCAGAAGAATCACAAGCAGTGGTATCTGGGAAAGACGCTCGACGGCTTCTGCCCGATGGGGCCGTGGATCACCACGTCCGACGAACTCAACCCGGAAGACCTCGAGGTCAGCTGCCGGGTCAATGGCGAACGGCGGCAGCATGCCAATACGCGCGACCTGATCTTCAACATTCCGAATCTGATCAGCACGATTTCAGCCGGCCTGGCGCTGGTGCCGGGCGACATCATCGCCACCGGAACACCCGCCGGCGTCGGCATCGGATTTTCGCCGCCGAAATTCCTCACGCATGGCGACGTGGTCGAGATCGAGATCTCGAAGCTCGGGAAGATTGAAAACAGGTTCGTTTGAGGGAGCTTCGTCGTACCGGCGAAGGCCAGGACCCAGACGCCGCAGCGATTTTTATTAGCACTGAGGCAGACGACTTAACTTCAACACGATCGGCAGGGGTTCTGGATCCCGGCCTGCGCCGGGACGACGCGTGGAGAGACTGTGCGGCACCGCCTGACAAATGCCCAGCCGCGCCGCCCTCAATCCGGATGCAAAATCCGGCCCCTTGTTTCCGGCAGCGCAAAGGCTGCGATGAAGAACAATCCGTAGGCCAGCACCGCGAAAATCGCGATCGCGTTGCCCAGCGATGTCGAGGTCGAAAGCGCGCCAACCATAAACGGAAACAGCGCCCCGATGCCACGGCCGAAATTGTAGCAAAAGCCCTGGCCCGATCCGCGCAGCCTTGTCGGATAAAGCTCGGTCAGGAACGCGCCGATACCTGAGAAGTAACCCGAGGCGAAGAAACCAAGCGGAAATCCCAGTACCCACAACAGTTCATTGGTCAGTGGCAATTGGGTGTAGGCGATAATGATTCCGATCGCGCACAGCGAAAAACTCAGGAACAGGTTACGCCGCCCGATTTTGTCGGCAAGCCAGGCGCCGACCAGATAGCCGAGGAACGAGCCGATGATCAGCGCGGCGAGATAACCCGTCGAAGAGACGATCGAGAGCTTGCGTTCGGTGGTGAGAAAGCGCGGCACCCAGAAGGTGATGGCGTAATAGCCGCCCTGGCATCCGGTCGCGACCAGCGAGGCCAGGATCGTGGTCTTGAGAATCGGCCCGGAGAAGATCTCCCATAGCGCCGGGCTGTCGCCGCTGGCCCGCTGTTTTGCGCGCGTCGCCGCGGCAACCTCAGGTTCCTCGACGTAGCGGCGCAGGAAAAACACCAGCAGGGCGGGCAGCGCGCCGATCGCAAACATCCAGCGCCAGGCGGTTTCCGCCGGCAACCAGGAGAACAGGATCGCCTGCGACAGCACCGCGAGACCCCAGCCGACCGCCCATCCGGATTGCACCGAGCCCACGGCGCGGCCGCGATATTGCGGCCGGATCGCTTCGCCCATCAGCACCGCGCCGGCCGCCCATTCGCCGCCGAAGCCGAGGCCGAGCAGCGCGCGGGCGATCAGCAGCTGATCGAAATTCTGCACGAAGGCACACAGCAGCGAGAAGAACGAGAACCACAGGATCGTCAGCTGCATCGTCCGCACCCGGCCGATCCGGTCGGCCAGATAGCCGCCGAGCCAGCCGCCGATGGCGGAGGCCAGCAGCGTCACCGTGCCAGCGAGACCGGCGGTGCCGGGGTCGACCTTCCACAGCGTGATGATGGTGCCGATCACCAGCGGATAGATCATGAAATCCATGCCGTCGAGCGCCCATCCGGACGCGCAGGCCCAGAAGGTGCGCCGCTCCGGCAGGTTCATGTCGCGATAGAATGCCAGCAGGCTGGAATCTTCGATCGGCGCGACTTCAGCCGCCGCGGGTTGGACCGTGCTCATGACGTTGCTCCCCAGACTGTCTTGTTTCTTTGTTATTGGCCGATCTTAAAGCCGGCGCCGGTCGGGATTCAAGCAGGCTAGTTTCCCGCCGCCGCCGATCCACGCGTCCGCGGATCGGGCGCGCCGAGCAGGCCGTCGGGCGTCACGGCGAGGGAATTGGCGGAAGTCTGGCCCATCGGTTCGACGACGCGATGGCCTTTCTCCTTCAGCGCTGCAATCGTCGCATCGGCAAAGCCGCGTTCGATCCGCACTTCGTCCGGCAGCCATTGATGGTGCAACCGCGGTGCCGCGACGGCGGAAGCGACGTCCAACTCGTAGTCGAGCACGTTGACGATCACCTGCAGCACCGTCGAGATGATCCGGCTGCCGCCGGGCGACCCGGTGACCAGAACCGGCCTGCCGTCCTTGAGCACGATGGTCGGCGACATCGACGACAGCGGCCGTTTGCCGGGTCCGGGCAGGTTGGCTTCGAAGCCGACCAGGTCGTAGGCGTTCGAGGCGCCCGGCGCGGCGGTGAAATCGTCGAGTTCGTTGTTGAGCAGCACGCCGGTGCCGTCCGGCACCAGGCCGACGCCATAGCTGTAGTTCAGCGTATAGGTGTTGCTCACGGCGTTGCCGACGCTGTCCACCACCGAATAGTGCGTGGTGTTGCTGCCTTCGCGCGGCGGCACCGCCGACAATGCGTCGGTCCACGGCGTGACCCGATCCGGATCGATGCCCGCGCGCTGCTTGGCGGCGTAATCCTTGGCGATCAGCGTGGCGATCGGCGCCTTGACGAAGGCCGGATCGCCGAGATAGCGGGCGCGGTCGGCATAGGCGCGCTTCATCGCCTCGATCATGACGTGCAGCGAGGCTACCGAGCCCTGCCGCATG
>JAQGJF010001001.1 GCA_028290765.1 Tardiphaga sp. | reverse complement strand
ATCTGTCCGGCGCCGATGCCGTGATGGCCGAGCACTTCCGACCAAATGCGCGCCAGCGCGATCTGGCCGACCGCGGCGGCGGCCTGGCTCTCTTCGAGTTTCAGCGGCCCGCGCGGCAGTTTCAGCCGGCTGCGGCCGAGCGCGATCGAGCCCGACGAGACGATCAGCACGTCGCGGCCATCCTGATGCAGCTTTGCTATATCGGCGGCCAGTGCCGCCAGCCACGCGGCCCGCACTTCGCCCGCGGCGGAGTCGATCAGCAGCGACGAGCCGACCTTGACCACGATGCGGCGAAATTTCTTCAAATTGGGACGGGCCATGGATCGATCTGTCGGAGGATGGGCGCGATTTGCAGGAATGCCGGAGTTTTAAAGCAGGGGGCCACCAACGCAAGTCGGTCCGGCGATGGAGCCGATAAAGTCCGGCAAAATCGACACAAATCGCCCCGAACCTCGGCGTCTCGACGCGTCCTCTCAAATCTTCGCAACGATCGCCCGCTTCAGCTTCGCAATGCGGGCTTCGTCGCGCTTGTAGAACGTCCATTGCTTGATTCGCCTGGAGCTCAGCAATCCGGCCTGCGCCAGGATCTTCAGATGCTCGCTGACGGTCGGCTGGCTCACGGCGAGTTTCTCGGCGATCAGGACGCCGCACACGCCGTCGGTCACGAGGTCGCCGTCGACCTGCGCGCGAAAATGCGCCTTCGGATGCTTCAGCCATTCCAGGATCAGCAGACGCCGGTCGCTGGCCAGCGCCCGCAATGCCGATTCGACATCGTCATCGGAAACAGTCATATTGCCAATTAGCCAAATAACTAATTATAGTCAAGCCGCGATCCGGAGGAGAAGCCGATGTCGAATGTGTGCGATGCCGTCAACCCGGAACAGATCGCTCGCTGCGAAAAGCTGATCCGGCCGTATGTCCGTCGCACGCCGGTGGTCGAGATCGATGCGGCCGACGTCGGCCTCGCCGGAGGCAGGCTCTGTCTCAAGCTGGAGTCGCTGCAGCACTCCGGCTCGTTCAAGACTCGCGGCGCCTTTGCCAATCTGTTGACCCGCCAGGTGCCGGCGGTTGGCGTGGTGGCCGCCTCGGGCGGCAATCACGGCACGGCGGTCGCCTATGCCGCGATGAAGCTGAAGCTGCCGGCAAAAATCTTCATTCCGAGCGTTTGCTCGCCGGCCAAGATCGCGCGCATCCGCGAATACGGCGCCGACCTAGTGATCGAGGGCGATCGCTATGCCGACGCGCTCGCCGCCAGCGAAGCCTGGGTGCAGCGCTCAGGTGCCATGCCGGTGCACGCGTTCGATCAGGACGAGACCATGTTGGGGCAGGGCACCATCGGCATCGAGCTTGATGAGCAGGCGGCAAGCTTCGACACGCTGCTGGTGGCGGTTGGCGGCGGCGGCCTGATCGGCGGCCTCGCCGCCTGGTATGCCGGCCGTATCAAGGTGATCGGGGTCGAGCCTTTCGCCGCGCCGACGCTGACGAAAGCCCTGGAGGCCGGACATCCCGTCGATGCCGAAGCCGGCGGCCTCGCCGCCGACTCGCTGGCGCCACGCCGTATCGGTGAGCGAGGATTTCCCATCGCCAAAAAACATCTGCAGGGCACCGTGCTGGTTACCGACGAGGCGATCCGGCGGGCGCAGGAGGTGCTCTGGGATCGCTTGCGGATTGTCGCGGAGCCGGGCGGCGCCGCGGCCTTCGCGAGCCTGTTGTCGGGCGCCTATCAACCGCAGCGCGGAGAATGCGTCGCCGTCATCATCTGTGGTGGCAATACCACGGCGGTGGATTTCGATCGATGACTCGCTTCGCGCGGGTCAGCCCATCACGAAGGCGTTGAGCTTGTTGCCTTCCGGATCGCGGAAATAGGCGGCATAAAACCCTTTCATGCGCTCTCCGGGAGGGCCTTCGCAGCTGCCGCCCAGCGACAGCGCGAGCTGGTGAATGCGGTCGACCTGCGCCTTATCTTTGGCGGCGAAGGCCGCCATGACGCCGTTGCCGACGGTCATCGGCTTGCCATCGTAAGGCAGCGCCACGCTAAAGCCCGCGCCACCGCCGGGACCGCTCCAGGCGATCAGCCGGTCGCTTTCAATAAACCGTCCGATGCCCAGCTCGGCGCCGATCTTGTCGTAGAAGGCGCCCGCCTTTTTCAGGTCGTTGGTGCCCAGGGTGACATAGCCAATCATCGACGTCCCTCCTCCGTTTTTATGATTGGCGGAACTTTAGAGAGGCCCGCGCGATGCACAAGCCGCGATCAATGCGAAGCCGGCGCTCCGGGCTGTCGCAGCGGCAGCGCGCGGGCGAAGGCATCGAGCGCCAGACAGGCATCACTGATACGGCTGACCGTCGGCAGGTCGGCGATATCGACCTTAAAACCCCTGGCGCCCATCACCTGACTGATCAGGCACAAATCGGCGATCGACGGCGTGTCGCCGTGGCAGAAGCGGCCGGTTGCCGGATCCTGGGCGAGCCTGGCTTCGCCCTGCACCAGACCCTCGCGAAACCAGTGGCGGACCCAGGCGTTACGCTGGTCGTCGCTCACCTTGAGTTCCTCGGTCAAATAGCGCCGGATCCGCGGCACGATCAGCGGATGATGGTCGGCGGCGAACAACAGCGCCAGCGACCGCACCCGCGCCCGGCCGCGCGCGTCGGCGGGCAGCAGCGCCGGCGTCGGGTGGGTCTCCTCGAGATATTCGATGATGGCCAGCGACTGGGTCAGCGGCGGCCCGTCCTCGACGAACAGCGACGGCACCGCCGATTGCGGATTGATCGCCTTGTAGGCCGGCACGTATTGATCGCCGACATCGATGTCGACCATGGTTTCTTCGTAAGCGAGGCCCTTGAGATTGAGGGCGATCCGAACCCGAAACGACGCGGCAGAGCGCCAGAACCCGTACATCCTGATCATGCGTGATGGTCTCCGTCCCTTGAAGGGACGAGTGTAGTGGAGCGTTGCCGCGGCGCCAACCGATCAGAGTTGATGGTGCTACCAGATTTGCACTACGACGGGAGCATGCTCCCTCTCCCTTTGGGAGAGGGTTGGGGTGAGGGGTTACGGCCTGTCGATAGATCGTAACCCCTCACCCGGATCGCATCGGTGATGCGATCCGACCTCTCCCAAAGGGAGAGGTGACAGAAAGTGCCCTACGTCGTCTGCGGCGCCCAGGGCTCGGCCTGCGCCGTGGTCTTGGCCTTGTCGGAGACCGGCGCTTCGCCGATCACGCCGATCAGCGCGCGCAGCGCATCTTTCACGCCGGCACCGGTGGCGCCCGACATCAGCAGCGGTGTCTTCTTGGCGGCGCGCTTGAGCCGGTCCTTTTGCTGCTTCAGCATGTCCGGTTCGACGGCGTCGATCTTGTTGAGCGCAACAATCTCGATCTTGTCGGCGAGGTCGCCCGCATAGGCGTCGAGTTCGGTCCGCACCGTCTTGTAGGCCTTGCCGGCGTGTTCGCAGGTGGCGTCGACCAGATGCAGCAGCACGCGGCAGCGCTCGACGTGACCGAGGAAGCGGTCGCCGAGCCCGGCACCTTCATGGGCGCCTTCGATCAGCCCCGGAATATCCGCCAGCACGAATTCGCGGCCGTCGGCATTCACCACGCCGAGCTGCGGATGCAGCGTGGTGAACGGATAGTCGGCGATCTTCGGCTTGGCCGCGCTGACCACCGAGAGGAAGGTCGACTTGCCGGCGTTGGGAAGGCCGACCAGGCCGGCGTCGGCGATCAGCTTCAGCCGCAGCCAGATCCAGCGCTCTTCGCCTTCCTGGCCGGGATTGGCATTGCGTGGCGCGCGGTTGGTCGAGGATTTGAAATGGGCGTTGCCGAAGCCGCCATTGCCGCCTTCGGCCAGCACGAATTTTTCGCCGAGCCTGGTGAAATCATGGATCAGCGTCTCGCGATCCTCGTCAAAAATTTGCGTGCCGACCGGAACCTTGAGCACGATCGGCTTGCCGTTGGCGCCATGGCGGTCCTTGCCCATGCCATTGGTGCCCTTCTGGGCCTTGAAGTGCTGCTGATAGCGATAGTCGATCAGCGTGTTCAACCCATCGACCACTTCGATCACGACGTCGCCGCCGCGACCGCCATTGCCGCCGGAGGGCCCGCCGAATTCGATGTACTTCTCGCGGCGGAACGCCACGCAGCCGTTACCGCCGTCGCCGGAGCGGATATAGACTTTTGCCTCGTCAAGGAATTTCATCGGCCATAGGTAGGGCAGGGGAGCCGGTGCGGCAACCTCTGAGATGCCTGATATCAGCGAAAAAGCCTGCATTTTCGGCCCTATTGCGGCTTCGGGCGATATTCGTCGCCGCGATGTGGTA
>JAQGJF010000961.1 GCA_028290765.1 Tardiphaga sp. | reverse complement strand
ACATCCTGACCTGTTCTGGCGCTGATGCATCAACGCGCGCCTAAGCCGGAGGCCGATCCATCTGTTCCAGGAGCGTCTCGAGCCGCGTGACGACATCGCCGGTTTCCAGGAGTTGCTGCCTCTTGTCGATTCCGATCGACAGCATCGGCGCGATCGAATCGGCTACCATGCCGGGGTCCCCGATGTGAGGCAGGCCGAAACGGGTCTGCGTCGCCCGAGCCAGGTCGGAGAAGTCGACATTAGCGTAGATCTGGTAGGCCTCGAGAACCGCGCGAGACAGGTTGAGGGCCTCCGCGGTCTGACTGCGCTCCTCGTCGACCGGCGCAATCTCCGCTGCCAGGCATTCGTCGTCGACCCGGCGAACCAAGGCGGCGCGTTTGAGCCCGGAGACGAAAACCTTGAGGGTGCCGTCGGGCAGCGTCATCCGGTTGATCACGCTCGCGGTGACACCGACGGGATAGAGGGCGTCAAGCGTCGGTTCATCGTCGGCCGAGCGTCGCTGGGTCACCACCAGAATCCGGCCGTCCCCGGCCATGGCGCTGTCCACGGCGCGCCTAGTCCTTTCGCGCCCGACGAAGATCGGCGTGACCATCTGCGGAAACAGCACGAGATCCCGCATCGGGATGACCGGAACGCCCGACCTGGCTGCAGATGTGGGCAGGGCGGCGGCCGGTATCGACGGCCCGGACGGCGCGAGCGTCGATTGGCTCGCCTGAATCCGTGCGGCCAGAACGTTCCAATCCGGAACGCCCAGCGTCCTGGCAATGAGCTCCAGGCTCTCGCTATAGGTCAGGGAAACGGATTTGGTCTTGAGGGCTTCGCGCAGGCTTTGCGCCATGGCTTTAGCGTCGCGGAAATCGCGCATGGGATGATCCTCTGCATCAACGAACGAGAAACGTCAGGTGCTTGCGTTTGCTGACTCGTTCGCTCTGGCAAAGGAGGCCTGAAGCGGCTCGATACATTCACCGTACCCCGAATGGGGCGCAAGCAGCGGGTCGTATCTACCCGCTGGAAATCTGCTCCAGCGCCACCGGAGTTGTCAATACCGCATCATCCCTGCGGCTCCTTGACTCATGCTGCCTTGGAAGGATCGTTGATCGGCTCGGCGACCAGCTCAATTGCAGTCACCGCCCCAGGCTACAATCTGGCCTCGAGCACCATATTGAAGGGCGTCTCCGTGGCTCGGCGGAAACGTCGGAAGCCACCCTGTGTGACCACGTCCCTGAGACGCGCCTCGCCGGCCTGAGCGCCGAGCGCCAGACCGACCTCCTGCGCCAGCGATGCGGGGGTGCAAACCACGGTCGACGCCGCATAGAACAATGCGCCTACAGGGTTGAGATTGTCCTCGAGACGATCGTTGGCGAACGGCTCGACGATCATCCAGGTGCCATCGGGCGCCAGCGTCTCGCTGACATGGCGCGCCGCCCCGACCGGATCGCCCATATCGTGAAGACAGTCAAAAAAGCAGACCAGGTCGAAGCCTCTGTTTGGGAAGTCCTTGGCTGCCCCCACCTCGAATGAGATCCGGTCGCCGACGCCGGCCTGCTTCGCCGCGTCTCGGGCCGCTTCGATCGACTCCTGATGATAGTCATAGCCATGGAATGTTGACTGCGGGAATGCCTTCGCCATGAGAATGGTCGACGCGCCGTGGCCGCAGCCGACGTCCGCGACGCTGATGCCCTTTTGCAGCTTGTCGACGACGCCATCCAGCGCCGGCAGCCATTCATTGACGAGGTGGTGATTGTACGCTGGCCGGAAAATCCGTTGCGTCCCGCAAAACAGACACCCGTTATGCTCGTGCCATGCCAGGCCGCCCCCCGACTTGAAGGCGTTGACGATCTTCGGGACATCATGGAACAGGCCCGCGGCGATATCGAAAAACCCCGCCATGAAAACCGGGCTCTCATCATCCGCAAACACCATGGCCTGCTCGACCGAGAGCGAGAATTTTTTCGTATCCCGATCATAAGTGACGTAGCCCTGGGCCGCCTGAGCTGACAACCATTCGCGCAACAGGCGCTCCGAGGTGCCGGTTTGCTTGGCAAGCGCGATGGAGTCCGTCGATCCCGCCTTGCGCAGCGCCTTGTACAGGCCAAGCTGATCACCGACGTGGACCAGTACCGAATTCGTCAGGGCACCGAGGTCGCCCAGCATGCGGCCGACAAACGCATTGAGCTTTGCTTCATCAAAGGCAGGCTGCGCAGTCTCTGGCATCGGAGCCTCGCGGGCGATTGCAGATGCGGCAACGTCGCAACTCCGATCCTACACCCGCTCTGGAGCCGGTGCCAGATGCCGCTGATCCCGGAAACGGTGCGGGTGAGCGCTCGCGAGTTCCGTTCTCGGTCAGTCGCCGTCGAAATGCACCTCAATGCCGCGTCGCCGGATCGTCCGGCGAATCGAGAACCGCTTCGGCGAAGGGAAACTCCAGCACGACCTCCCCGTCATCATCGGTCACTTCGAGGATGGCATTGAGCACGCTCGGCTGGCTGCCTTCGGTCTTGAGCAATTGCCGGATCGTGGTTCGCGCCACTTGCCAGGCGTGATCGGGGTCACGCAGTTCCTCGCCCTCAGGGTCGAGAATCAATTCTTTGCCGATGCGGGTGTTGAAGTAATATTTGGGCATGAGGGGGCCATATGGGGTGGAAAGCGTTGTTTGGGGGCGGGGCGGCGTTTCACAAATTGTTTCGGACAGCGCCGGGGAAACACCCTCTGTTGCCTCAGAGCGAAGTCCTCCGTTGCCTCAGAGTGAAGTCGGCGCGGCACACGCTATGGTAGAAAACCAGAAGCCACTGAAATTCCTTCGTTTTATAGCTCCGGCGGACCGGCGGGGAACTGGATTCTATGTCGCATTGCAGCGCGAAAACAGCGCATCCGACCGGAAAATAATCGCTGGCGAACTTTTCGATCTGCATTAAGTTTAGGCCGAGGGCGAAAGTCGTCCCGCTCAAGAAGGAGACCTGCAATGGCCTGGAAGACCCCCAAGATCGTCGAAGTGCCGGTTGGCATGGAAATCAACATGTATGCCTGCGCGGCTCGCAAGTAAGGACTTGCCTAGACCGTGCTTGGATACTCTGCATTTTGACGGAGGCGGACCGCTTTGACGGCCGCCTCCGGAATGCGTTCTGGTTCCAGAATGGACACTTGCCTCTGGAACACCCGATTCTGACGTAAGAAGACCTTCCCGGAGACGAACCATGTTGCGCGTCGTCGTTCTGGGAGCCGCGGCAGGCGGTGGCGTTCCGCAATGGAATTGCGGTTGCGCGATCTGCAAGGCATCACGCAGCGATCAACCGGAACTGCAAAGCACCCAGGCCTCGATCGCGATCAGCGCCGATGGCGAGCACTGGTTTTTGGTCAACGCCTCGCCGGATCTGCGACAACAAATAACGGCGACTCGGCAGCTTCACCCGCGAGCGGGAAGCCTGCGCCATAGCCCGATTGCCGGCGTGATCCTGACCAATAGCGAAGTCGACGCGGTGACCGGCCTGCTGTCGCTGCGCGAAGGCTGGCCGTTCACTATCTACGCGCATCAGCGGGTGCTGGCGATCCTCAAGGACAACAGCATCTTTAACGTGCTCAATCCGAAAAACGTCCGGCGCCAGCCGATCGCCATCGACGCGACCTTCGAACCGACGCTCCCCGACGG
>JAQGJF010000942.1 GCA_028290765.1 Tardiphaga sp. | reverse complement strand
CCATCCCGCTGCTGCTCGTCAATGAATGGTTCCACCCTTTGCCGCTTCTAAAGCTGCAGATGCTCGGCCGGCGTAACCTGGCCTATGGCGTGCTCGGTCTGTTTCTCTTTGTGATCATCAGCCAATCCGGCTCCGCCGTGCCTCTACGATACCTGCAGGAGGTCCAGGGTTACCGGCCGCTGCAGTCCAACCTGATCACGCTGGAGATCGCGGCGGCGCAACTCGTGATGCTGCCCGCCATGGCGCTGCTGCTGGATTACAAGCGGGTCGATTCGCGCGTCGTCAGCCTGGTCGGGTTGGGGTTGATGCTCGCATCCTGCATCGGTTCGTCGTTCCTCACGGTTTATTGGAACCGCGATCAATTCTATTTATGGCAGCTGCTCCAGGCGGTCGGTCAACCGATGGTGATCATGCCGCTGCTGATGATGACCACCAATACCGTTGCCGGTCCGACGGAAGGTCCTTTCGCGTCTGCGCTGGTCAATACATCACGCGCCATGGCCGAGGCAGCGAGCGCCTGGTTCCTAGGGTTGATTGATCGTTGGCGCAACGCTCTGCATTCGGACCGCATCATCGATCAGGCCGGCCAGGACCGCTGGCGGGTGATCCAGGGCAACGGCGTGTTGCCGCAGTATCCACCGCCGTTGACGCCAAACGGTCAGCCCCGTCTGCCGGGCAGCCTGGAAGCTTTCGGCCACGCCGTGGAACAGCAGGCAACGATCTTATCGACTAGCGACACCTTCTTGATCCTCGGCGCCCTGACGGTATTCCTGATGGTCGTGGTGATGACGTTGCCGGTCCGCACCTTGCCGCCGCGTATCCTTTTTGCAAAGCACTAGGAAGCAGCATGGCAGAGGATGTAGCCGAACTCGAGGCGCGCCCCGCCGAGACGGAGCGGAACAAAACGCCAGACCCAGCCCCGACGCGCAAGACCGACGATCCACCTCAACGGAAGGACAGCGGGTCGAGGGACCGCGAGGTGCCGGAAGCAGACAAGCTTCCCGCGCCTCTGCCGCGCTGGCCCCTCATTTTGGTCGGAGTCGTCGTGGCGATCTTCGCCGCGGTCGTCCTGTACATCATTTTCGAGCCAAGGGCGGACGTCCGAACCGACGATGCCTATGTAATGGTCCATTACGCGACCATCGCTCCACGCATCTCCGGTCAGATCGCCACGGTACCGGTTGACGACAACGACCTCGTCAAGACCGGACAAGTGCTCGCAACGCTCGACCCGCGCGACAATGAAACCGTCCTGGCTTCCGCCGAGGCGGCGGTCGCACGCGACAGATCGCATTTCGACGAGATCTCCACGACCGTGTCACGCCAGCCATCGATCATAGAAGAGCAACAGGCCGCCGTCGCGTCCGCGCGCGCCAGGCTCGCTTTCGCGCAGGCCAACGCGCGCCGCTACGGCAACCTCGCCGCGACGGGAGCCGGCACCATGCAGGAACACCAGCAAGCCGACACCACGCTTGCGCAGGGTCAGGCTTCGCTGGATAGCGCCGAGGCGTCGCTCGATGCGGCGCGCCGGCAATTGGAAGTGCTCAAGGCCCAGAGATCCGCAGCGGAGGCAGCGGTCAAGGCCGATGAGGCTCAACTTGAACAGGCCAGGCTTAATCTGTCCTATACGCAGATTCCGGCGCCGATCGACGGCATGGTGGGCGAGCGGTCCGTACAGGTCGGCAACTATGTCGGCCCCGGTACGACGTTGATGACCGTTGTGCCGCTCGATAAGGTATATATCGAAGCCAACTATCGCGAAGTGGATCTGCGGCACGTCCGCAGCGGCCAGCCCGTAACCATCCATTTGGACGCCTATGGCATCGACCTCAAGGGTACAGTGGACAGCGTGCCGCCAGCCTCCGGCGCGGCCTTCGCACCCATCGCCCCCAACAACGCTACCGGCAATTTCACCAAGATCGTGCAGCGGCTGCCGGTCAAGATCGTGGTGACCTCCGGGCAACATTTGGCTAAGCTCTTGCGCGTCGGCTTGTCGGTGGAGACCACCATCCATACGGGACTGGAGGACGTCGTGGACGAACAGCGCAGATCGAGCGAACGTGTGGCTGGGCATTGATCCGTGCATGCCTTGCGTCTTGTGGCGTGCCTCTCTGTTCCGATGTTGGGCATCGGACTGACCGGCTGCACTGTCGGGCCGGACTACCGGAGCCCGGAGATAAAGGAAGCACCCAGTCGTCCGGCGCTCAATGGCGCAAGCGTGCCCAGCCGGACGGTCGAGGCCGCGGTCGACATACTCTGGTGGAAAAGCTTCCGGGACTTTCAGCTGTCCTCTCTGGTCGAAAGGCTGGTGGCGCAAAACCTCGACCTCGAGACGGCGGCGGAACGCGTGATCCAAAGCGTGGCGCAGCGCCGGGTCGCAGCCTCTCAGGGACTGCCGCATATCGAAGGGCAATCATCATCGACCTATAATCGCCAGAGCCCGAACGGCACACTCTCCTTGCTCACCCCTGCACCCGGTGCGCCTCTGGAATACGCCTTGTTTCATGACGGCTTAACCTCATCATGGCAGCTCGACCTGTTCGGTCGCGTTCGGCGGGCGGTTGAAGCAGCCGATGCCAACACCTTGGCGGCCGTGGAGAACCGGCACGGCATCGCGCTCGCGGCGGTCGCCGAACTGGCGCAAGGCTACATGCAATTGCGCGGAACCCAGAGCCGTCTCGGGATCGCGAAGCGCAATCTCCGCCTCGCCGAAGAGAATGCGGAGCTTGTGAATACCCGTTTCGGCAATGGCGTCGCCACCACGCTTGACCTGGCGCAGGCCCGGGCTCAGCAGGCCACCATCTCCGCGACTCTGCCGCTCCTGCGCAGCCGGGAGGCGGAGCTCATCAACGCCATCGGGCTGCTGCTGGGCGATGTTCCCCGCGCGCTCGAGGCCGAGTTGCACCGCCCTCGGATACTGCCGCGCTTGCCGCGCAAGGTTCCCGTGGGCCTGCCCGGAACGCTGGTGCGCCGCCGGCCGGACGTACGAGAGGCTGAAGCGCGACTGCATGAAGCCACGGCGCAGACCGGCGTCGCGGTGGCGAGCTTCTATCCCGATGTGACTCTGAACGGCGCCGTCAGCGTGGAAAACCTGCGCCTGACCAATCTGTTTTCCCCGACCTCGACCGCATTCGCTCTGGGCCCGTCCGTTTCCCTTCCGATCTTCGAAGGAGGCCGGTTGCGGGGCACCTTAGCGCTAAGCGAGTCACGGCAGCGGGAAGCTGCCATTTTCTTCCAGAAAACCGTGTTGCGGTCCTGGAAGGAGGTCGACGACGCCCTGACGGCCTATCGCGAGGCGCAACGCCGGCGTGCCGATGTCGCCCGATCGGTCACTGAAAATCAGGCCGCCCTGCAAGCGGCCAGGCAGCGTTACTCGGAGGGTGCGATCGACTTCCTCAATGTCATCACGACACAGGCCCAGCTGCTGCAGAGCGAAAATGACCTTGCCGACAGCGATACCCAGATCGCAACGAGTCTCGTCAATCTCTATCGCGTCCTCGGGGGAGGATGGGAGGTCGCGGATATCGCCTACCACACCGATCGCTCACCGCTGCAAAAGATAGAAACACCATAGAGCGCGAAGCCAAACTGTCTGTGCGCCATGCTGCAGACAATGACGCTGAAGAACAAATGAGCCCCCTGCTCTCCCTGCCGCTGCGCCAAGGACCAGGCCGGCCGGACAGAACGGGCCGGGCGCAGTCGGCCGGCGCTTGGCCCCCTGCCCGGTTCTACTTGAGAGGACGAAGCGCCGTGCGCCGTCCTCAGCGAGCACGAATTTTGGGGCGGATCCAACCATCGCCGTAACGCGCCGCGCGAGGTGGCGGCTGTCCAGGATCGGCCACTGCCCGTCCACACGCGCTGCGACGGCCGTGTGGTCGACAGCCTACGTAACTAAACAATACGGTCTCGTTTCGGATTTGCCGGCGACGGCTTGCGCATTTGCGGTTTGGGCGCAACAGCAACGGGGCCGGCCAACCCTCGCGAAAACGGCGTTACGTTGTTTCGGGATGAGACGACTTCCGAATCCGGACTTGGTCCGGCCTGGATCAGGCCATCATGGCGCATCGAGACCTCCGAAGACGGAGAGGCAGCCGCACGCTCGAGCAGGGCCCGTAGTTTCGGATGGAGGCCTTCGCCACGCGATGCCGCGAAGACGCTGAACTGATGGAAAAAGGTCATTACAACCGCTCCTCCTATGCTACTCCCGCAATTTGCCGCTCGCGCGACCCGGTTTGCGACGTGTGCAACAACTGACAGACAGGGGATAGATAGCCGTTCGAGCGAGCCGGACGATTAAATACGAGTTTATTCTGCGGCCTAATCTGCCGGAGTTCGCGCGTCACGCGGAATGTCATCACATGCTTGCCTTGCTCGATACCAACGATCACGCATCGCGGTGGTGATCTTGAGTGTGTCTGTGATGGCCGACGAGACCTGTTACCCCCGGCGTTCGCTGGGCAAGCCCGCGACAAAGTTCAGTTGACTGGTGATCATTCTGTCGGATCGTGCGACAAGGTGGTGATCGGTCTGCCAGTGGATAATGACGCATAGGATCTCGCCGCGCCGATGTCCTGTAAGACGTAAATTTAAGACGTCAAGGGCGGCACGTCGCTGCCGGCCATCAGGACCTCACGGCCCCGCGCGAAGAATGAAGCCGGCTCCGCGGACATTGTGGATCAGGGGAGGCTCGCCCGTTCCATCCACTTTGTGGCGCAGCCGGCCTATGTGCACATCGACCAGCTCCGGCGCCGGAACGAATTTATAGTTCCAGATTCCCTCCAGAAGCATGGCTCGCGTCAGCAGTTGATCGCTACGCTGCATCATATATTCGAGCAGCCGGAACTCGCGCGGCAACAGGTCGATGACGCGGTCGCCGCGCTTTGCAGTGCGCTCGATCAGGTCGAGTTCGAGCGGCCCGACGCGCAACGTCGGCTCGCGCGATTCGGCCGGCGGGCGCAGCAACGCCTCCAGCCTGGCGACGAGTTCCACCAGCGCAAACGGTTTGGTGAGATAGTCGTCGCCGCCCATCCGCAATCCGCGCACGCGGTCATCCACAGCGCCGAGTGTAGTCAGCACCAGCACCGGGGTGTGCACCTGGTCCCTGCGAAGCGCCTCGATCACCGTGAGGCCATCGATTCCGGGCAGCAGCCGATCGACGATCATGGCATCGGGCCGGGACGAGCGTGCTTTACCGAGGCCCTCGATGCCATTGGCCGACCATTCGACTTCGAAACCGCGATCCGCCAACTCGGCCGTGATTTCCTCGACCGTTTCACCATCATCCTCGATCAGCAACACTTTAGTCATTAATCGATTCCGAACTGCCACAAAAACATTCGCAGGGGTTGAGCCAACCCGCCTCCACGGCTGTACCCTTTGCCCGAGACCACTGACATGACAGCGTCCTGCGGCTACCAAAGTTTTCTCGCGAAAATCCGGACAGCGCCGCTCGCCCTGGTCGGAGGAAAAGGCGTGGCGAGCGACGTCCGCTCCGCGTCCATCTGGCCACCGCTTCAGGGGAGCAGCCAGTGGGCCGCTCACTGGCAAACTTAAGCATGGGAATCGAGCGCACCATTAAATAGCATTTTAGGATTGGCTTGCCGCCGGCCCGGCCGGCTGCGGCATTCCGCCGTTATTTCATGACCATCGACTGCTGAGACATACATGCTTTCTAAACAGCAATTTAGCGGTGTTCGCGAAATATGACTCTATCTCAGGAGTACCAATAAAGAGTCTCCGCGCTCTGCACATCGCGGTCGGTTTGATCGGCTAAAGCGCAGAGGCGCCAACAAGAAAGGAGCAAGAAAATGCGTTTAATCACTATCACCAGACTGTTTGCCATTTCGATGGTCCTGCTGAGCGGGACGCCGGCATTTGCGGCACGGGAGATCCATCACGATACTCGTGATTTCTGCGGCGCGCAGAACGCGGCCTTTTGTCGCCGATCTCCTTTCAATTTTGAAATTTCGGGCGCGAGCGCTGAAATTCCAGGCGCAAGCGGCGATTCGCAAGCCGCGGCAAACGCGGCCAGCAAAATCTGGCCCGGCGACATGATTCTGAACTAATTTCACACTCATCGCTAGCAGCCTTGCACTGCTGGCGATGGGACTCGACGGCGGAACGATGCCTTGTGCCGAATCCTATGGATTGCCGGGACGAGACGTCGGCGAGAAGATCGCCTTTCGCGAGCCCTACCCGCTGATGCGGTTGATCAGGTCGAGAAACTCGCCGACGTCGTCACGCTCGAAGGTCCCGGGGTGTCGAACCGACATTGGTTATCAAACACAAGCATGGAAGGCTAATCTTTTCCATCTGGCGCTTCGCTATCGTCTAGCTCCACCAATCTCTCGGCGATCATCAATGCCACGGCATGATTGAGGGCCTTTCGCTCGCTTTCGGTGAAGGCAGGGTCAGGATATCCTCGAAATCAGTTCGCAGATCGCCAGCGAAAGCGAAGAAGAGCGCGTCAGAAAGCGACGAGCGCGTGCTAACCGCGCTATCACTCCATTGAGGGCTGCCCTCAACTATGCAATTACCAAGAAAACGATCAGCGACTGATACTGCGTGGCGCACTGCGCTAAGGCCGTTTCCCGATGTGGACGGCGCCAGCGAGCGCTATTTGACGCTCGACGAATGCGAAAGGCTGCGGAATCATGCTGACGAGGATTTTCGTCCGTTAGTGACGGGGGCTTTGTTCAGGGGCGGGCGATACGGGAGCCTGCGATTGCTGAAAGTCCAGGATATCGACTTCGCATCCCGGATTGCCCTCTTTCGCACCACGAAGAGCGGCAAGAAGCAGGCAGTCAAATTGACCGCCTGATTTTTTGCTGAAGGCGGTTGATGAAATCCTTCCCGACTTTGCCGCGCATAAACGGCAGACAATTGCGTGACTGGATGGCGGGTTTCATGTGTCTTCCCCCTATTCTGGCTGATTCCAAAACGCTCAGGCGGAGGTTGCGGAGAGACCTGGAAGCGGTTCACTCGCCGTGACCCGGCGCGCTGCGTAGTGCCGCGCGAACGACGCGCAGACCATGAGTCGGATTTGATGGAACACCATCAATGGGACGATAACGAGCCCAACGTGCCTGGAGAACAGCAAGGTTGCGATCGGCAGGCCGCTGGCGAGGCTTTTCTTTGATCCACAGAAAATGATGGTGATTTGATCGGCACGCGAAAACCCGAGCCGCCTGCTCGCAAAGGTCAGGATGGTCATCACGGTCGCGAGCAGCGCGCCATCGACGAGGGCGACCTTGAACAGGTCTCCCGCATCGATCTGATGCCAGATACCGTCCACGACGCCGTGGCTGAAAGCCGACTAGACGATGAGTAGTATCGAGCCGTAATCCACGCTCTTCAGCGCGCGTGGATGGCACGTGAAATAGGCGCCGATCCACGGCCGCAACAGCTGACCGGCGACGAAGGGCAGCAGAAGCTGCACCACGATGGCAAGGACCGAGCGCGCAGAGAGGTCGAGGCCGTATCGGGCGAGCAGGAAACCGGCGATCAGGGGAGTGAGGAAAATGCCGAAAAGACTCGAAACGGTAGCGCTGCACAGCGCCGCCGGCACGTTGCCGCCTGCCACTGACGTGAAGGCGATCGAGGCCTGTACCGTCGAGGGCAGCGCGGTGAGCAGGATCAGCCCGGCCCAGAGCGGGTCGGGGAGGAAATTTGGGGCCAGGAAGCGCGCGGAAATTCCGAGCAACGGAAACAGCGCGAACGAGCTCAGGAACACCATCGTGTGCAGTCGCCAGTGCCGCGCTCCGAGAAACGCAACCTCGGGCGAAAGTTTCGCCCCGTGCATGAAAAACAACAGCGCGATGGCCATGTCTGCTTTAATCAAAGGGCGGACATCGATAGCTCGGTCGCCTACATCCGCTTTGGGCCAACAGCGGAAGTGATCAGCTTGTAGCCCGCTGTACCTACATATAACTCGTATCGGAACGAGAACCCGCCGCCCTCCAGCACTGCCAAATCAGAGAAGCTTGCCAACAATAACTCGTCACCGATGCTGAGCTGTCATCGGAGAGGGGCTCAGGGCCGCCGCGGTGTTCGCGATCTCGGCGTCGATCTCCTTGCTCAAGCCGGCAACACCCACAGCACCCACGACTGCGCCGTTTACACGTATCGGCATACCGCCGCGCAGTACCATGATGCCGGCAGTGACGAAGGCCGTTCGGCCCTGATTTATGTTATCCTCGATCTCCGCCGTCGACCGTTGTAGCCGCGCCGCCGTTCGTGCCTTCTCGATGGCGAGGTCCGCGCTTGCTGGGCGGACACCATCCATCCGTTGGAAAGCAAG
>JAQGJF010000923.1 GCA_028290765.1 Tardiphaga sp. | reverse complement strand
ACGACGCGATTGAAGCCGCTCATCTCCGGCGCGAGGGTGTCGAGCATGTCGTCGACCGTGACACCCAGGCGCATCGGCAGTTGATGGTCTTCCAGCCGCGCCAGCGCCGCGCTCATCATTCCGATCGCGGTATCGCGCGGCGGCATTGACGAGTGACCGGGCGTGGCCTGCGCGGTCAAGACCAGCGTGACATAACCTTTTTCCGCGACACCGATCAGCGCCGCCGGCCTGTCGAGGCCCTTGATCATGCCGTCGACAATCAGGAGGCCCTCGTCGAGCACGAAATCGAGCCGGACGCCGCGTGAGGCCAACAGCGCGGCAATCGCCTTGGCGCCGCGCTGGCCCGTAACTTCCTCGTCATGGCCGAACGCGAAATAGATGGTTCGCTTCGGACGAAAGCCATCTTTCGCCAGCCGTTCGGCGGCTTCCAGGATGGAATAGAGATTGCCCTTGTCGTCCCACGAGCCACGGCCCCAGACGAAACCATCGCTGATCACGCCGTCGAACGGCGGCTGTTGCCAATCCTTCTCGGTGCCGGGCGCAATCGGCACCACATCCTGGTGCGCCAGGAGCGCGATCGGCGCGGCCTTGGGATCCGAGCCCTGCCACGTGTAGAGCAGGCTGTAGCCGTTCACGGTCTCGCGTTTCGCCGCGGCGTGAAACGCCGGGAAGCTCAAAGCGATGTGGGCCTGCAGGCCGCGCAGCGCCTCGGCTGCCTGGTCGGGGTTCTGAAAATTCGAGATCGTCCGAAACCGGATCGCCTCGCCGAGGCGTGCCGCCGCACTTTTTTCGTCGACCGCCGCGCGCGGCAATGCCGCCACCTGCAGCTGGCGCGATCCGTGACCGAACATGTTGAAAGCCAGCACGCCGGCGAGAACGGCCATGGCAGCGGCAAGGACAATGGCGATATTGCGAACAAGCCTGACGAAGCGGCGCATCGAAGGGTCCTTGTTCGCGGAAGACTTACTTCTTGGCGCGTTCAATCCCTTCCAGGATCAGCCGATGCGCATCCGCGGCGTCGCCCCAGCGCAGCACCTTCACCCACTTGCCGGGTTCGAGGTCCTTGTAGTGCTCGAAGAAATGCTGGATCTGCTGCAGCGTGATCTCCGGCAGGTCGCTGTAGGTCTTCACCTTGTCGTAGCGCTGGGTCAGTTTGGAGGAAGGCACCGCGATGATCTTCTCGTCGCCGCCGGCCTCGTCTTCCATCATCAGCACGCCGACCGGGCGCACGCTCATCACCGCCCCCGGCACAATGGCGCGGGTGTTGGCGACCAGCACGTCGCAGGGATCGCCATCCTCCGACAGCGTATGGGGAATGAAGCCGTAATTCCCGGGATAGCGCATGGCGGTATAAAGAAACCGGTCGACTACTAACGTACCGGCTTCCTTATCCATCTCGTACTTGATCGGCTCCCCGCCCACCGGCACTTCGATGATGACATTGACCTCATGGGGCGGGTTAACGCCTAACGAAATGGCGTCGATACGCATCGGGAACTCCGCATAGCTTTGATGGGCGAAATATAGGGTGCGCCGAGACCGCCTGACAGCGGCGAGTTCTGGAAACTCAATTGGTCCAGGCGAAGGCGACCTTGTCCAGCGACTTCGGACCGAAGCGCTCCGACGAGCGGGCGACCATGCGGCCGCCCAGCGCGCGATAGAATTCGGTGGCGGGCTCGTTGTCGGAGAGCGCCCAGATCACCATGCTCTTCAGGCCGCTCTGCACCAGATCACGTTTGGCGGAGGTGAACAGCCGGCGGCCGAAGCCGAGACCCTGAAATTCGGGGCGCAGATACAATTCGTAGATCTCGCCTTCGAAATGCAGGCTGCGGGCGCGGTTGCGGCCGTAATTGGCATAGCCGGCAACCTTGTCGCCGAACACCAACACGCTGACGCGGCTGCCCTTGCGGATCGCGCTGTCCCACCATTGCGGGCCGCGGCGGTTGATCAGCTTTTCGAGTTCGGCGCCGGGAATGATCCCCTGATAGGCGGAACGCCAGGCTTCGTCATGGGTGGAAGCCACCGCGGACGCATCCGCAGCTTTGGCCGGCCGAACCTCGATCAGGGTTGTGCTCATGGGTGCAATCAAAGCAAGTCAGCGCGCCGGCTTCAAGGTCCATCCTTAATTATCGGTTAACCTGTGGATTTTTTGCATCAGTTTTGACGTTTGGTTGTGCCGAAAGAGGACAGCGCGGGTCCTGAAAGGCCTTCCGTTCCGTATTTTCCCGGGTGTAGCGGCCCGAAACGGCAACTTCCGGCTAAGTGGTCCGGATACCTAGTGGCAGAAAATGCGCCGGATCTGATTCGGTACAGCTATTCTGACTGCGGCCGACTTCCGTTGTTCCATCGCTCCGGGCTCCAAATGCCGTTGTTCAAGTTGTTGTGTTTGGTGATCGGACTGGGCGGCTTGATCGCGCAGGCCGAGGCGCAAACGCCGTTCGGCGCACAATCCGCCGAAGCGTCTCCGGACCGCAGCCAGCAATGGCGGATTCCGTCGCCGGATCGAAACACCGCGGCGCATGCGCTGCTGTACCGGCCGCCGGGCGACGGGCCGTTTCCGCTGGCCATCATCGCCCACGCCTCCACGGAAAACGTATTGCGCCGGGCGCAAATGTCGCAGCCGCAATACCGCGCACTGGCGTCGTGGCTGGTGGCGCGGGGATATGCGGTGCTGGTGCCGGAGCGGCCCGGCCATGGCGGGACCGGCGGACGATACCTCGAGGACCAAAGCGGCTGCGACGAGGCCAATTATGTGCGTGCCGGACAGGCGACCGCCGACTCGATCGCCACGGCGCTGGCCTATATGCGCCAGCAGGCCTTTGTCCGGCAAAACGGAACGGTGATTCTCGGCCACTCGGCCGGCGGTTGGGGCGCGCTGGCGCTGGCCGGACAAAATCCGCAAGGCACGGCGGCGATCATCGCGTTTTCGCCGGGCCGCGGCGGACACGCCAATGACCGCCCCAACCAGGTCTGCGCCCCGCACACCCTCACGACGGCAGCGGCCGAATTCGGCAAGGCCGCGCGCGTGCCGGTGATCTGGCTGGTGGCGCGCAACGACAGCTATTTTTCGCCGGCGCTGTCGCGACAACTGGCCGACGCCTTCCGCGCCGGCGGCGACAGAGTGGATTTTCGCGCGCTGCCGGAATTCCGCAGCGAAGGCCATTGGCTGGCGGAAACCGACGGCGGCGAAGAGATCTTTGGGCCGACGCTCGACAATGCGATGAAGGCGATCATGGCGAAGCCGGCGAGAGCGCGATGATCCTGTATTTCATCGTCAAATATGTTCATGTGCTCGGCGCCATCGTGATCCTCGGCACCGGAAGCGGCATCGCCTTCTTCATGCTGATGGCGCATCGCAGTGGCGATCCGGCCTTCATCGCGCGCACGGCGGCGAGTGTCGTCATCGCCGATATGCTGTTCACCGCCTCGGCCGTGGTGCTGCAGCCGATCACCGGCGGTGTGCTGATGGCGCTGTCGGCGACGTCGCTGAGCGAGCGATGGCTTGCCACTTCGCTCGGCCTTTATGCGGTGGCGGGGCTGTGCTGGATCCCGGTGGTTTTCATGCAGATCGAAATGCGCGACCTGGCGCGGCTGGCTGCAGCGCAGAACACGCCGCTGCCGGCGCGCTATTTCATGCTGTATCGCCGCTGGTTCCTGTTCGGCATTCCCGGCTTCGGCGCGGTCATGGCCATCCTGTGGCTGATGATCGCCAAGCCAATTTTCTAGCGGGGATGAGATGAGCGAAGATCGATCACATTGCAGAATCCTCGTGCTCGGCGCCTCCGGACTGATCGGCCGATTCGTGACCGACGATCTGCGCGCACGGGGCTTTCACGTCACCGGCGTCGCGCGAAAATTCGCGGCCTCGCAAAAGTCGACCTCGTTCGATCTGGAGCGGCCGATCCTGTCGATGGAGTCGGGCGCGCTGGCGCAACTGATCGAGGATCAAGCCAGCGAGCTAATCGTCAATTGCCTCGGCGTTCTGCAGGACGGCGCCGGCAGCGACACGCGCGCGGTGCACCGCGATTTCGTCGAGCGGCTGTTGCAAGCGATCAAGGCCGGTGGCCGCGCCGTTCGCCTGGTCCAGATTTCGATTCCGGGCAGCGCCGATGACGACCGCACCGCCTTCAGCACCACCAAGCGCGAGGCCGAACGCCTGATCGCCGCCTCCGGCGTGCCGTACGCGATCCTGCGGCCCGGCTTCGTCATCGCGCCGTCGGCCTATGGCGGCAGCGCCATGCTGCGGGCGCTGGCGGCGTTCCCGCTCGATGTTTCTGCCCGCGGGGCCGCGACGCCGTTTCAGCCCGTGGCGGTCGAAGACATCGCCGCCACCATCGCCTGGCTCGCCGAGCACAAGGCGGCGGGCGATGTGACATGGGACCTGATGCAGCCGCAGCCGATCACGCTCGGGGCGGTGATCGAGCAGTTCCGCTGGTCGCTCGGCACCGCGACCGGATCGCGGATCGCGCTGCCGGCCTTCATGCTGGATCTCGGCGCGCGATTGGGCGATCTGGCCAGCCGGCTCGGCTGGTCGCCACCGATGCGCTCGACCGCGATCGCCGAATTGCGCCGCGGCGTCACTGGCGACCCGTCGCCATGGATGACGGCGACCGGCATCGCACCGATTACGATCGAGCAGCGGATCGGCAGCCGCACCGCCACCATTCAGGACAAATGGTTCGCGCGGCTGTTCCTGATCAAGGCGCTGACCATCTTAAGCCTCGCGCTGTTCTGGATCCTGTCCGGCTTCATCGCGCTGATCATCTCCTATGACGCCGCCGCGGCGATTTTGACGGCGCATCATTTTCCGCCCGCGCTGGTCCACCCTTTCACCGTCGGCAGTAGCGTGATGGACATGACGGTCGGAGGCCTGATCGCGTTTCGTCGCACCAGTGCGGCGGGATTGATCGCCGGCATCGTGGTGTCGCTCGGCTACATGGCTGGCGCGGCACTGCTGACGCCGGATTTGTGGATCGAGCCGCTCGGCGCGCTGGTCAAGACCGGTCCGGCGATCGTGCTGATGGTCGTGGCGCTGCTGACGCTGGATAACCGTTGATGGAACAGGCCAACGCTGCCCGGTGGCCGGATGACGACGTCATCCTGTACGACGGCGTCTGCATTTTCTGTTCGCGCTGGATCCGCTTCATCGCGGCGCGCGACGTCAAAGGGCAATTTCGCTTCACCGCCATTCAATCCGACTATGGCCAACGGCTGGCGCAGGCGTTCGGCATCGATCCCGCCGATCCCGACACCAACGCCGTGATCCATGGCGGCACGGCCTATTTCAAATCCGACGCGGCGCTGACGGTGCTGTCCAACTTGCCGGGCTGGCAGTTGGTGCACATCTTGCGCGCCTTTCCAAAGCCGCTGCGCGACGAGGTTTACAATTTGGTCGCAAAGAACCGTTACCGCATTTTCGGCAAGTATGAAGTCTGCTTTCTGGGCGACGCGTCATTCAGGAGCCGGGTGCTGGAGTAGACGTCCGCACTTGACTTACCGAACGGCGGCTCTCTGATGGCAGAATATTTTAGCCTTCGCAGGCGGGGATCGTTCGATTGTGAACAGCATGGGTGTCACGGCGCTTGATCTCGGCCTGCGCGGGGCGGCCGCAGGCCTGTTCCTGATGATGGTGGTGGTCGTGGTGGCGCGGGCTCGGCCCCTCGATGCCATCAAATGGCTCAGCGTGGCCATGGCCATCGGCGGCGCCGCCTATGCGATCGTGACAGCGCCGTTCGTGCCGAAGGCCGCACTATGGTGGGTCCTGCCGATCCTGGCCGCCAACCCGGTCATCTTCTGGCTCTGGGCGCGGGCGACATTCGACGACGATTTCACGGTTCGGCTCTGGCATGGCGCGCTGTGGCTGGTCATCGTCGGCATCTGGTTCTCGGTGTTCCTGACATGGACGACATGGCCGATGCTCGCCAAAGCCGGCGTTCGATCGATGTCGGTCGTGGCGCTGGTGCTGTCATTCTCCGCCGCCGTGCAGACGATTAGGACGTGGAGCGCCGACCTGGTCGCCGGCCGACGCCGGCTGCGGGTCGCGGTGCTTATCTTGTCGCTGCTGTTCATCGCCCTCCTGTCCGGCTCGGACCTGACGTCGATCTCGGCTACCAGCCTCGGCATTTCCGGCAGCCTGGCCAGCGCAGTCGGTCTGCTGGCCATCGCGGCGCTGGCTGGATGGAGCCTGTTCGAGCCGGCGGCAGCCGGTCACGCCCTGGTCGCCGTCGCAACCAATGCGGCCGGTCACGCGGGTGGCGCGGCTCGGATCGAACCGCCTGCCGATGGCGGTCGCGATGCCGTCGCTCCGCTTTTGTTGCGCCGCCTCGACCATCTGATGACCGTGGAGCGGATCTACCGGCAGGAAGGCGTCACCATCGGCATGCTGGCGGCCAAGCTCGGCCTGACGGAATATCGATTGCGGCAGGCCATCAATGAAGGCCTCGGCTATCGCAACTTCAATACGTTTCTCAATCGCTACAGGCTGGACGAAGCCAAGGCGGCGCTGTCCGACGGAAGCCAGCGCGATGTGCCGGTGCTGACAATAGCCCTGGACGCCGGATTCCAGTCGATCGGACCTTTCAATCGCGCCTTCAAAGCCGATACCGGCCTGACCCCGACCGAATTCCGCCGCGACGCCCTCCGCCGGCCGCAACCCACGGCGCCGGAAAAAGACGGCGATTTGGAAATCGGCCAATCCGGCTGAGAATTCGGTTAGCCGAATTCTGCATCGGGCGAGCATCGGTTTGCAGGGACCGGCAGATTCTCCGGGTCGCAGCGACAATCACCGTTCGATCCAGAGGCAATCCCCATGGCTGACCACGCTGGCCCCGCACCGGAACGCTTGCACGCTCTTGACGCCGTCAGGGGGGTCGCCCTACTGCTCGGCATCGTCCTGCACGCAACGCTCTCCTTCGTTCCGGCGCCGACCCGGTTCTGGATTATCCAGGACAATCATCCCAGCATGACGCTCGCGGTGCTGTTCTTTGCCATCCATGTGTTCCGAATGACGACGTTCTTTGTGATTGCCGGGTTTTTCGCCCATATGAGTTTCCATCGCCGCGGCGCTTGGGACTTCATCAAGGATCGGCTGCAGCGCATCGCGGTGCCGCTGGTGATCGGATGGCCGATCCTGTTCGCAGCGATGGTTCCGGTGGTTTTTTGGGCGGCCAGCTTCCCGAATGGCGGTCCGGTGCCAGGCGCGCCGGGCTGGCCGCCGGTGCTGCCTGGATTTCCGCTGGCCCATCTCTGGTTTCTCTACGTGCTGCTGGAACTCTATGCCGCCACGCTGGTGTTGCGCACCGGTGTGGCCTGGCTCGACAACAGCGGCCGCATTCGCTCTCACGTCGACCGCCTGATCGGGCTGGTAATGCGCAGT
>JAQGJF010000825.1 GCA_028290765.1 Tardiphaga sp. | reverse complement strand
AAGGTTCGCCGATCAAGCTGTTCAACCACGGCAAGATGCGCCGCGACTTCACCTATGTCGACGACGTCACGCGCGTCATGCTACGGCTCGTCGAACGCATTCCGGAAGCGGAGCCTGGCGCGGCGCCCGCCAAGATCTACAATGTCGGCAACCACAAGCCGGAAGAACTCATGCATGTCGTGGCGGTGCTGGAGCGGGAACTTGGCCGCGAAGCCGCCAAGGAAATGCTGCCGATGCAGCCGGGCGACGTGCCCGCAACTTACGCCGACGTCACTGACCTGATGCGCGATGTAGGCTTTCGGCCGGATACGCCGATCGAAAGCGGCATCCGCGAGTTCGTGACCTGGTATCGCGAGCACTATAAATTGTGAACGAGAGGTTCGGAAGAGTGATGGACAGGCGAATTATCCCCCTCATCATGTGCGGCGGCGCCGGCACGCGGTTGTGGCCGGCTTCGCGCGAGGTGCGGCCGAAGCAGTTCCTGCCGTTGTTCGGGCCGCGCTCGACGTTTCAGGACACGTTGCTGCGGGTTTCCGATCCGGCCCTGTTCGAGCGTCCGATCGTCATCACCAATGCCGCCTATCGCTTCATGGTGCTCGAGCAACTGGCCGAGATCGGCATCGAAGCCGATGTGCTGCTGGAGCCGGCACGGCGGGATTCCGGTCCGGCGATCGTCGCCGGCGCGGCATTCGCGCAGATGCGCGACGACAACGCCGTGGTGCTGGCGCTTGCCGCCGATCACGTCGTCGGCGACAAGGCAGCCTTCGTCGCCGCGTGCCGCGAAGGGCTGGTCGCGACCGAGGCCGGCCGCATCGTAACCTTTGGCGTGCAGCCTGAACGGCCGGCCACCGAATACGGCTACATTCGTCCCGGCGAACCGATCGCCGGAGAGGTCCGCGCCGTGGCGAAATTCGTCGAAAAGCCGGATCCGGCGACGGCGGCCGAGTACATCGAGGCCGGCTATTTCTGGAACAGCGGCAACTTCATGTTCCGCGCCACCGTTCTGCTCGATGAATACCGTCAGGCCGATGCCGACAGCGTCGCCACGGTGATCGACGCCGTCACCCAAGCCGGGCGCGATCTCGGCTTCGTCACGCTCGATCCCGAAGCGTTCGCCAAGGCCAAGCCGATTTCGATCGACTACGCGGTGATGGAGAAGACCGCTCACGCCGCCGTGGTGCCGGTTGCCTGCGGCTGGTCCGACGTCGGCTCCTGGCACGCGGTATGGGAGTTGTCGGGCAAGGACGAGCAGGGCAACGCCGCGCATGGCGCCGCCGTGTTCGAGAACTCCCGCAACTGCAATGTCTCCAGCGACAGGGCGCTGGTGGCGCTGGAAGGTGTCGATGATCTGGTCGTGGTGGCGACGCAGGACGCCGTGCTGGTGTCGCGCCAGAAGGACGCCAACGGAATGAAGCGGCTGGTCACCAAAGTGAAGGCGGTCGCGCCGCAGACCACCGAGGAACACCTCAAGGTCCATCGGCCGTGGGGGGCGTACCAGTCGGTCGACACCGGTGATCGCCATCAGGTCAAGCGCATCACGGTCAAGGCCGGTGGCCGGCTGTCGCTGCAGAAGCACCACCATCGTTCCGAACATTGGATCGTGGTGCGCGGCGCGGCGCGGGTGACGGTCAATGAACTGGTGAAGATCGTGCACGAGAACGAATCGATCTACATCCCAATCGGCGCCACCCATCGGCTGGAAAATCCGGGCAAGATTCTCCTTGAACTGATCGAGGTGCAGACCGGAAGCTATCTCGGCGAGGACGATATCATTCGCATCGAGGACGATTATCAGCGCTCGTGAGCGCCCGTCCAATATTTGGGCATGGCTGTGGACTGGATCGCTCGATCCGCCCGCTATATGATCGGCCGGTTCGGCGCTCTCGCGGCTTCCCGCGCTCGTAATTCTTTGAATTAAAACGTGTTTCGGACCAGTACCGCAGTATTCGCCACAATTGTGACGACGTGCTAGGAGAACCGCGCGGGTGGGACGTTCCTTCGCGGCAATCGGATTTTGGGGTTCGGATAAATGGTTTCCAAATCATCGGCAGCCCCCTCCGGGGCCGGCACAGAACGCGCGCTGCGCGTGGGCGTGATCGGCGCCGGCGTGATGGGCAGCAATCATGGCCGCGTGCTGGCCGGCCTGTCGGGCGTGACGCTGGTGGGCATCGTCGATCCGATGCCCGAACACCGCACCCGTGCGACCAGCATGATCGGCTGCCCGGTATTCGCCGGTCTCGATGAACTGGTGGCGGCCGGGGTCGATGCGGTGACCATCGCCGCGCCGACTCATCTTCATCACGAGATCGCGCTGAGCTGTCTCGCGCGCGGAATTCATGTCCTGGTCGAAAAGCCGATCGCCTCCACGGTCGAGGAGGGCCGCGAGATCGTCGAGGCGGCGCATCGCGCCGGTGTGACGCTGATGGTCGGTCATGTCGAACGGTTCAATCCGGCCGTCGCCGCCATCAAGCACGCGATCAAGGACGAGGATATCCTCTCGATCGCCATCACCCGGGTCGGCCCGTTCCCGCCGCGGATGTCGAATGTCGGCGTCGTGATCGACCTCGCGGTGCACGACATCGACCTGATCCGCTGGTTCACCGAATCCGACATCGTCGAGGTACAGCCGCAACTCTCCAGCGCCGTCGCCGAGCGCGAGGATATCGCGCTGCTGCAGTTCCGCACGGCATCGGGCGTGCTCGCGCACATCAACACCAACTGGCTGACGCCGTTCAAGGCGCGCAATGTCACCGTAGCAACCCGCGGCAAATATGTGATGGGCGACCTGCTCACCCGCCAGGTCACCGAGTGCTTCGGCTTCAAGCCGGACGGCAGCTATTCGATGCGTCATCTCCCGGTCGGCCACGACGAGCCGCTGCGCGCCGAATTGATCGCGTTCCTGCATGCCGTGCGCACCGGCGGGGTGCCGGCGGTAACCGGTGACGAAGGCGTCGCCAGCCTCGAGATCGCGACC
>JAQGJF010000824.1 GCA_028290765.1 Tardiphaga sp. | reverse complement strand
CGACCATGTCGCGATTGCCGCCATAGATCGGATCGGCGAAATAGCCTTCCATGGTGTTGGTATGGATGGCGTTGAACAGCATCCGGCTTGCGAAGTCCGGCAGCTTGACCTCGCCCTTTTCCATGCCCGCAAGCAGCTTGTCCTGCTCGTCGGCGGCAAGATCCGCAAAGCCCCGGCCACCATAGGTCGCGTTACAATACGAAGCCAGTGCCGCCAGTCCGAGGCGATATTGCTGGCGCGGCGTCAAGGGCGACTGCAGGCCCTGGGTCGGCAAGGGCGTCGACGAAAACGGCCCCTGCATATAGAGCCAATCGTGCCCGCCATAGGGGCCGGTCAATTGCCGGTCGATGAAGACCGTCACGCCGGCGTCCTTGGCACCCGGACCCAACTCGTCGGTGGGAATCAGGCGATCGACAATGGCATCGACGACCATGGCTTCCGCCGGCGTAAAGAACAGATAGCCGCCAGGGGTGATCGGCGCGACGGGATAGGCTTCGTTCGGCGTCCACGGCAACACCCTGGTGACCACGCGCGCGGTGGCGCTGCCGGTCGTGACCAGAAAAGCGGCGCTGGCCAACAGGCTTCGGCGCGTCATTCGGCCGTTGGGTTTCGGGGTGGTGGCGACAGAACCGGGGGATTTATCGCAGGACGACGGGCCGTCAGTGGGCGGCATAGAGTTCTCCCCGGCTCTTTAACGACGACGATCCGCCGCTGGCTCGGATTGTTCCGAACCGTTTTTCGGTCTTGTCGGGACTCATCATTTCCGGAAGCTGTCGGCCCGTCAACCTCGCTGGACGCGCATCACACCTGCCGACCGGCACCGTGGGTGAACGCCAGCCAGGTGCCCGAGCTATTATTTGAAAAAGAAGTCCGATAATAATCTTTTATGGCAATTGATTACTTTCAGGTCGGACAACGTCTGCGTGCTCATCGCATGGGACTGGGCCTGTCGCCCGAGCAAGTCGCCGAGCAACTCGAAATATCGCGCGCCGCTCTGTACAATTATGAAAGGGGCGAAGGCCCTGTCAAGGTCGAGACGCTGGAGCGCATTGCCGAGCTTCTCAAGACGTCCCTGCCCTCGATCCTTGGAGTCGGGACCGAATATTTTCCGAGCGCCATTGCGTATTTCGAACGCCTGCGCCAGATCGAAGCCGCGTCCGAGCGCGTCCTGGTCTATTATGAGCCGGTAACCTTTCTGCTCACATCCGACGAATATCCGAAACTGCTGCGCGACATGCTGATGGAAGGCCTGCCCGAACAGCTTCCGAACCGGAAGAAGGCGCAGGCCGAGATCGAAAGCCTGGTGTCGATCCTGTCCGAGCGCCGAACCACCATCTCACGCGGCGGTCCGAGCTTCGCGGGCATCATCGGCGCCACCCAGGTCAGGCGCCTGCTTCGAACCGGCCTGATCGGGACCTACGATCTGCCGAACGCCGAGCGCGAACGACGGCGGCAGGCGGCGCGCCGCGAGGTCGAACGGATCGCGGTCATCATGGAGAACGAGCCGGTCGGAATCCAGATCGGTGTCGTCGACGACACGCTGCCCAACCAGACCTTCGAAATATGCCGGTCGCGCGACGGCACGGTGCTGGTTGCCGTCAGTCCGTTTCGCCTCGGCGAACTGCCGAATGTGCGCCTCGGGGTGGCGACCGTGACGGCTGCGCAGGAAGCCGTCGACCTCTATCAGAAGCTCGCCGAGCAGATGTGGAATCGCGCCGCGAAGGGCGTCAGCGGCGCCGCACTGCTGCGCAAATGCCTGAAAGAACCTCGGAGCTAGGCGGCGTACGCATAAAATCAGGTCCGATGTCCGCTTCAGCCCGGAGTGCGATGCGCACTCCCGTTACGCCGCAGCAGGCGGTCCGAACCAGGTGATCAGCGCGTCAGCAAGACTGAGGGCGTGGTGGTCTCCCACCCAGGCGACATGTCCATCGGGCCGGATCAACGCGGCAGCAGGAGCGGTGACCGCGCCAAGTGCCGGAAGTTCCCACACGCCATCGTATCTGGCGTCGATCAGCTTGACCCGAGCCGCCCATGGCGTGATGTCGAGGCCGCCGGGCTCACCGAGGTTGAGCAGCACCGGCCGGGCATCGTGCAGCAGGGTGAAGACCCGCAGCGGGCCGTTTGCGGTGACCAGGTCGAGATCGGGCATGCGGCGCCCGAGCAGTGGATGTCCCTCGCCGAGGTCGTAGTGAATGTCGAGACCGGACATCATCGCGGCGAACCGCTTGCGCGGCTCGTCCATGCCGAGGAGCTCGGACATCGTGTCGCGCAGTGCCTTCGTGCGTTCGTCTTCGCGGCGCAGCGCGACCGACGCCATCGTTTTTTGCAACACGCGGGCAGCGACCGGGTGGCGCTCGGTGTGGTAGGTGTCGAGGAGGCTTTCCGGCGACGTCCCCTTGACCACCTGGGCCAGCTTCCATCCCAGATTCACCGCATCCTGCACACCGGTCTGGAGACCCTGCCCACTGTCCGGGGCATGCACGTGGGCGGCGTCGCCGGCGAGCAGGACCCGTCTGTCGCGGTAGGCCGCGGCCTGCCGGGTCATATCGGTGAACCTGGAGATCCAAATGGGACTGTGAATCCCGTAATCGGTCCCTTCTACGGCGATGAGCGCCTCACTGAGATCGCGCAGCGTGGGTTCCGTCGTGGATCCGACGTGCTGCTCGGTCACCATGACCCCTACCGGCCCGCTATCCGCGTAGATCACCTCGCCGTAGCGTATCTCGTACTTCACTCTGCCGAAAGAATGGATGCCAATGGCATTGCGGTGGATGCCCAATTCCGGCTCCTTGGCCATCTCTACCTCGGCGATCAGGCTGCTCGTCGTCGGATCCGACCCGG
>JAQGJF010000814.1 GCA_028290765.1 Tardiphaga sp. | reverse complement strand
ATCCGCGCAGCGATCTTGGATGAGTTAGGCCATCCCGTAGGCCGGGCTACACAGCGGCGGTTTTACCCGCCGCTCTTTTCGGCCTGATCATAGACCAGACGTGCCACCTGTTGCAGCCGGTCCTTGTCGGTGGGACCGCTCAGAACGTAGCCGACGCCGCGGTCGGCCCAATACAGCGCTCCCTCGGAATCCTGCGCCGTATAGCGCATTTGCGTGGAGTCGGTGGCGGCGCGGGAGGCGTACAGCGTGAAGCGCTCGCCCGACGCGCTCTCATACATCAGGAACGAGGCCGGTCCGGTGGGGCCGGGCAGCAGCCGCCCGCCGACCAGCTTCAGCCCGGTCGCGCCGAGCTCCGGCGCGCGAACGTCCCAGCCGCAGCGTTTCGTGAGCCATTGCTGAAGATGCGTTCGCTCGCTCCCCGGCACCTCGACGGGGTGGCGCACCTCGACCACATAGAGTCGATGCGCATCCAGCGCATCGACGGTAAAATTCTGGAACGCCGAGGGCGCCGCGGCGACGCCGTGCGCGATCCAGCCGACGCCGCCACCGGCCACGAACGCCACCAGCGTGGCTGCGATGGCGCCGAAAATCCACTGGCGCGGCTTCTGCGTCAACCGCTCGAGCTCGAGCCGCTTCGGTATCGCCTCGTCGGCAACCGAATCGTAGCGCGCATGCAGCGCCTCCGCCATGGCGCGCCACGCCTGTACCCGCTCGGCATCTTCAGGATGCGTCGACAGCCACGCCTCGACGTCGGCGCGGCGCTCCCCGGGCAGTTCGTTGTCGACATAGGCGTGCAGTTCGTCTTCGGTGACGGGCATGTTCGGTTCGGTCATCGTCGTGGTCTTTCAATCGAAATGTTCTCGGCGTTCTTCTTCACCCTCGTCATTGGCGCCGAGGGATAATGGTACGGGAACTTGTTCAAGCCATCGCGTTTCATCACTTCACCCGTCGCAGCGCCGGGCGCTCGCCCTCGAGGCTGGCTTTGACATGGGCCCTCGCACGAGCGAGGCGGGACATCACCGTACCGATCGGCACGCCCTGAATATCGGCCACCTCTCGGTAGCTCAATCCTTCCAGCATCACCAGCAGCAGCACCGAACGCTGGTCCTCGACCAATGTCGACAAAGCGCGGGCGATGTCACGGCCCTCCGCCTCGGTGCCGCTGGGCTCGGCGTTGTTGTCAAGCAACGGCGTGAATTGCGGCCGCCGCGCCAGCGAGCGGCGGCGGTTGCGGTTGAGATTGGTCAGGATGGTGTAGAGCCAGCTTCGGATGTCGCCGCCCAGAAACAATCGCTCCGAGCGCAGCGCCCGTACCAGTGTGTCCTGCACCAGATCGTCGGCGACGTCGGCATCCCGCGCCAGCGCGCGCGCATAGCGGCGCAGTGCAGGGATCATGGCTTCGACGTCTTCGCGAAATGCACTCATTGAAACCCGGTCATTCGTGCTTGAAACCGTCCGTTGGGGCCGGTTCGGCAGTTGTCCGTTAACGATTGGCGACAACTCGCTCCATGCCAACATAACACCGCGGCGACGGGACTATTCCGGTCGTCGTCGGCCCGGACGGACCGAGCTGCTTTCTGGCATATTTGGACTATGCCGGAAGGCGAGGCTGGTGTACCCCCAAAGATCGGTCATGGGGTCGACCGAAGTACGATGGGAAATGAAATGGCGGTTCAATCAGGCCTGATGCAGGGCAAGCGCGGTGTGGTTCTCGGCGTGGCCAATAACCGGTCGATCGCCTGGGGGATTGCCAAGGCCTGCCACGCCCAGGGAGCGGAAATCGCCCTGACCTGGCAGGGCGACGCGTTGAAGAAACGGGTCGAGCCGCTGGCGGCGGAACTCGGTGGGCTGCTGCTCGGCCATTGCGATGTTACCGATCCTTCGACCATCGACGCGGCCTTCGACCTGCTCAAGCAGAAATGGGGCAAGATCGACTTCGTGGTTCATGCCATTGCGTTCTCGGACAAGGACCAGCTCGACGGCCGCTATCTCGAAACCACCGCCGACAATTTTTCCAAGACCATGCTGATCAGCTGCTATTCGCTGACCGCGGTCGCGCAGCGCGCCGAAAAGCTGCTGACCGATGGCGGCTCGATCCTCACATTGACTTACTATGGTGCCGAAAAATGGATGCCGCATTACAATGTGATGGGCGTGGCCAAGGCGGCGCTGGAGGCGAGCGTGCGCTATCTCGCCGCCGATCTCGGCGAAAAGAACATCCGCGTCAACGCGATCTCGGCCGGCCCGATCAAGACGCTGGCGGCGTCCGGCATCGGCGACTTCCGCTATATTCTGAAATGGAACGAATACAATTCGCCGATGCGGCGCACCGTTACCATCGAGGAAGTCGGCGACAGTGCGCTGTACCTGCTCTCCGACATGTCGCGTGGGGTGACCGGCGAGGTGCACCACGTCGATTCCGGTTATCACGTGGTCGGCATGAAGCGTCCGGATGCGCCCGACATCACGCTGGCGAAAGACTGATCGCCGCTCTGATGCCGCAGCCGACCATCTATTACATTCGCCACGGCGAGACCGCGTGGAATGCGGCGGGCCGCTTCCAGGGCGCGCAGGACATTCCGCTCAACGATCTTGGGCTGACGCAGGCGACTCATGCCGGCGGTATTCTCGTGGATCTGTTTGCGCGCGACGGCCGCGACGCCTCAAGCCCCGCCTTCGTCGCCAGTCCGCTCGGGCGTGCGCGCCACACCATGGAACTGGTGCGCGGCGCGCTGAAGCTGCCGCCGGAGGATTACGTACTGGATGACCGGCTGCGGGAAATTGCCTATGGCCAATGGGAGGGCTCGACGCTGGCGCAGCAGCAAGCGTCGCATCCCGAACTTTACGCGACCCGCGAAATCGATAAATGGGGCGTGCCGCCGCCGGGCGGCGAAAGCTACGCGTCAGTGACGGCCCGGATGCGGGACTGGTACCAATGCGTGCGGGGCGATACCGTTGCCGTGGCCCATGGCGGCACCGCCCGGGCGCTGATGGTGGTGCTCGGCATCGAGACGACGGCGAGCGCCCTCGACCTGACCATCGAACAGGGCGCGATCTATGTGTTCAGCGACGGCGGGTTGACGAAGTATAGTTAACATTGCCGAGGTCATTTGACCCGTCGAACCGCGCGCGTTACGACAAGCCAGTTTCGGCGACCGAGACCCAGAAATGTCCTTCAACACCTTCGGCCACCTGTTTCGGGTCACGACCTTTGGCGAAAGCCACGGGGTGGCGATCGGCTGCGTGGTCGATGGCTGTCCGCCGCGGCTGCCGTTGACCGTCGAGGAGATCCAGCACGATCTGGATCGCCGCCGTCCCGGGCAGTCGCGCTTTACCACCCAGCGCCAGGAAGCCGATGCGGTCAAAATCCTGTCCGGTGTGATGGCGCATCCGGAGACCGGCGAGCAGGTGACGACGGGGACGCCGATTGCGTTGCTGATCGAGAACACCGACCAGCGCTCCAAGGATTACTCCGACATCAAGGACAAGTTTCGGCCTGGCCATGCCGACTTCACCTATGAGGCGAAATACGGCCTGCGCGACTATCGCGGCGGCGGCCGCTCCTCGGCGCGCGAGACTGCGACGCGGGTGGCGGCGGGCGCCATCGCCCGCAAGATCGTGCCGGGAATGAGCGTGCGCGCCGCTTTGGTGCAGATGGGGCCGCACAAGATTGATCGCGACAAATGGGACTGGGACGAGGTCGGCCGCAATCCGTTCTTCTGTCCCGACAAGGACATGGCCGCCTTCCTCGAGACCTATCTCGACGGCATTCGCAAGCGAGGCTCATCCATCGGTGCGGTGATCGAGGTGATCGCTGAAGGCGTGCCGGCCGGGCTGGGCGCACCGATCTATGCCAAGCTCGACGGCGATCTGGCCGCGGCGCTGATGAGCATCAATGCGGTGAAGGGCGTCGAGATCGGCGCCGGCTTCGGTGCGGCTGAATTATCGGGTGAAGAAAATGCCGACGAAATGCGGATGGGCAATCACGGCCCGGCGTTTCTGTCCAATCATGCCGGTGGGATTCTCGGTGGCATTTCCACCGGGCAGCCGGTGGTGGCGCGCTTCGCGGTGAAGCCGACGTCGTCGATCCTCGCCCCGCGGCGCACCGTGGATCGCAGCGGCGCAGATACCGACATCATGACAAAGGGCCGTCACGACCCCTGCGTCGGCATTCGCGCGGTGCCGGTCGGTGAAGCAATGGTGGCCTGTGTGCTGGCCGATCAGTTTCTGCGCCACCGTGGCCAGGTGGGTTAGGCCGGCTTCACGAGAGGATTGAGCACATGTTGGCCGCTGAGCTTGCGAAGGTGGTCGACTGGCTCAATAGCGGCGTCCATTCCATCACCACAACCGGCCCGCTGATGGCCGATTTTTGCGAGCGGCTGGTCGGCGCCGGATTGCCGCTCTGGCGTGTCGGGATTTTCGTCCGCACGCTGCACCCGGACATCCTGGGCCGCAATTTCATCTGGCGGCCCGGCGCCGAGGTCGTGATGGGGACGGCGGCGTTCGACGTCGAGCAATCGCCGGAGTTCAGGAACAGCCCGCTGGCCATCGTGTTTGCCCAAGGTGTCGAAGTCCGGCATCGGCTGGACGATCCCGCGGCCGTACGTTTTCCATTTTACGACGACATGCGCGCCGAGGGCGTTACCGACTACATCGCGCTGCCGTTGCTGTTCGTCGATGGTTCGATCCACGCGACGAGCTGGACCACGAAGCAGCCTGGCGGCTTCAGCGATGAACAGCTGGCCGGGCTCCGGACGGTGATCGCGCCGCTGGCGCGGCTGGTCGAGATCATCGGGCTGCGTCTCACCGCCTCGGTGCTCCTCGACACCTACGTCGGCAACCGCGCCGGCGAGCGGATCCTCGCCGGCCAGATCCGCCGCGGCCATACCGAAACCATGCATGCGGCGATCTGGCTGTCGGACCTGCGCGGCTTTACCCCGCTGTCGGATCGGCTCCCGGCGGAGACCGTGGTCGAGGTGCTCAACCGCTATTTCGACTGCCAGGTCGGGCCGATCAGGCAGCATGGCGGCGAGGTCTTGAAGTTCATGGGCGACGGGCTGCTGGCGGTGTTTCCGATAGCCGAGGGCTCGGACGCCGCCGCCGAGGTCTGTGGCCGCGTGATGCAGGCCGCGCGCGAGAGCCGTACCAATGTCGCCGCGCTGAAATACGCCGACGCGGACCACGCCATCGAAAGCTTCCGCTTCGGCTTGGCACTGCATGTCGGCAAGGTGCTGTTCGGCAACATCGGCGGCGCCAATCGGCTTGACTTCACCTGCATCGGGCCGGCGGTCAATCTCGCCGCGCGGCTCGAGAAGATCGCTGCCCGCCTGCATCGCACCACCGTCGCGTCGGCCGAATTCGCCCGCACCTCGAGTGGCTGGAGCGATCTCGGCGAATTTCCGATTGCTGGATTCGCGAGGCAGGCGCGGGTCTACGGACTGGCGGATGAATTGCCGCTGGATGCGTAACGCTGCGCGAGGAACGCGCTATTCTTCCGGTTCGGTCGTGAACAGCAGCGGATAGCCCTTGGCGCGGCCGGCGTCGGTGGCGCGGGTCGCCTTGGTCTCGGCGACGTCCCTGGTGAAGACCGCAACGACGCAGACGCCGCGCTGATGGGCCGTGATCATCACCTTGTGGGCCTGGTCCTCGGTCATGCGGAATTCGCCTTTGAGCACGGTGACGACAAATTCCCGCGGCGTGTAGTCGTCATTGACCAGGATGACCTTGTGCAGTTTCGGCCGTTCGGTCTTGGGCTTGGCTTTGGTACGTGGCTTGGCGACGGTATCGATCATGCGAGCGACTGTTTCGTGAACCCCTGGTAGCTTCCGCTGGCAACAGCCCCGAAATATACCATGGTTCGAACGGTTCAACAGGGGGCGCTGGCGCATGGCGCTCCGCGCCGCGATCAATTGTTGCGGCAGTCCATGGCCATGCGCTGCGTGGCGGCCTGATCGCCGGATGCCGCGACCGTTTCCAGCAGCTTGCAGCCTCCATGCTTGTCACTAAACTGCGGATGCGGCGACAGCTTGAGGTCGATCAAGGCGGTCTTGGCGCCGGGCTCGTCGAGTTCGGCGGCCTCCATCGCGTCGAACAGAACCGCGACCGGCCGTTCGACCTGCACGTCGGGATTGGCCGCGAGCAGTTGCACCTCTTGCAGCCGCGCATCGATATCCCACACGCCGGCATGGCCGATCAGCCGTATCGCCTCTTTCACGTTGCGAGGCATAAGCTTGCCGTCGAGATAGAACTGACCGCGTGCGCCTTCGATCGCGCCGATGTCGTTGTGACCGGTCACAACCTTCAGCGCGCGTTTCGGATCCGCCGGACCGCCTTCGCCCTTGACCAGCATGTCCGCCAGTGCCGGAGCCGCGTGGCCGGGTGCGTCGGGCCGTGCCCGCTCGAGCAAGGCTCGCGCCCGCATCGAATCGGTGCTGCGGATCGCAATCCCGAGTTCGGCCGTCGCGTCGCTGCGCCCAACCTGGCTCAGCCGCTCCAGCTGGTCGAGGCCGCGGGCACGTTCGTCGAATTTGTCGGAACTGGCCAGCAAGGTTGCGAGGAACGTCTGCAGCGACCCGCGTGGGGTATCCTTTGGCGGATTGGCCAGCGACCGCTCCGCCCAGATGCGCGCCTCGGCGGCATCCCGTTTGACGATGCCGCCGCGGTCGAGCCGTATCGCGATCATGCGGATTGAAAAAGGATGCCCGAGTTCGGCGGCCTTGCGCAGCGCCGCGGCGGCCTCGGCGCGCGTGACTAGTTGCGGCCGGTCGGTGTGCTGGTCCCATGATTTGTACGATTCGTAGATTTCGTAATTGGCCTCGGCATTGCTGGCCGCGGCGGCTTCGCGCAGCAGGACGAGTTCGTCGGGCCGCTGGTCGACGCCGATGGTATGCGCCAGCGCCACCTTGAGGCGCGGATCGTCGTCGCCGGCCGCCAGCGCCTGCCGGCAGGCGTCGCCCCAGGCCCGCTCAGCGCGCCGGAACACGTCTTCGCTCAGATCTAAATATTTCGGCGGGTTGGCGGCGATGCGCAGGCATTCATCGCGCGGCGAAGCCGGCGTCGCGTCGGCATTTTGTGGTTGCTGTGCCGTGCTGACCGGGCCCGGTTGCAGCGATGCCGGCAGGAAGGCATGCAGCACGCCGTAACCGATCGACGTCACCACGATCAGAAGCGGGATCAGGCCGACGCGGGTCTGGCTTTCTCCGGGGAGCATTTTCAAGGTTGCACTCATTTGATGGCCATCTCGTCGATCAGGGTTTGGGCCTGCCGCACCAAAGGCGCGAAGAAATCCTGGCCGCCGGCGCGCTGGGCAAAACAGCGGTGAAACGCCGAGGCGCCATCCTCGTCCATCTTGTCACGGCGGTCGGCCGACCCCTTGTCCTTCAGGTCGGAGGCGATATAGGCCTCTTGCGCCGCGATCGCCTCGCGCTGGGCGTCCTTCCAGATCTTGTCGCAGACCGGCATCGGCTTGACCTTGACGGCCGCGGGCTTGCTGACGACGAGCACCCGCCCGCCTATGGTCAGCGTGACGAGCAATTCATCCGGCGCCCGCGGGTCGAGAACCTG
>JAQGJF010000811.1 GCA_028290765.1 Tardiphaga sp. | reverse complement strand
CTCGACATGTCGATGTATTTGATGGAAGGCAAGACCCCGGTGTCGGTCTACGCCCGCTCGATCGACAAGGCGCTTGGCATGTTGGGCACCAAGGACTCGACCTTTGGCATCTTCACGATGCACGACGGCACGATATGGAGCATGAATATCAGCTGGGCGCTGCCGCATGTGTGGCCGGGAGCGGTGTACGGCCTGCAGGTCGGCATCGTCGGCACCGAAGGCGTGATCGACATCGAGGACACCCATCGCGATCTGGTGATGGCGACCGAGAGGCCCATCGGCGCCGGCTACACGTCGCGCGACTACAAGCCTGAGTTCGAGCGCCACGTCGATTTCCTCACCAGCTATCCGCCGGGAGACATGAACGACGGCCAGTTGTGGGGTCCCATGCGGGAAGAGACCAATTCCTGGTTCGGACGCATCCATACCGGCCTCCGAACGCCGCATGCATCGGCAGCCGAGGGACACCGCAATCTGCTTTTGACCATGGCGATGGACCTATCGGCAAAGCGGGGCGTCGAGATCAGGCTGCCGCTCGAGCTCGACGAGTTCTACAAGTGAGTTCGGCTGCCGCGCGGTTGGCCATTTCCGGCTGCATCTCGCCTTCCTGACGCCGAGGCCGGCGCAAGTGTGCCCTCGCGCGGGCGCCGCACAAAAAACACCAGCTTGCGCGTTCAAGTGGCGTCATTTGCTGCCTGCGGCGGCAGGATGGATCTTCGTCAGGGCGTCGGAATCACGCCAACGCCCTGCGATTGCTGAGGAAGTTCGGCGCACGATCGGTGGCACGGATATTGCTGCCCTGAACAGCAATCGAGACCGTCTCAATGACGAGAACGTCTCTCGCTTTCACCCACATTCTGTCTGTTGCGCCGAGAGCAGCCGCGCACGCGCGTCGCGATCGGCTGCACGATCACGAGGCTGTGCAATGAAGTTTGCTGAGTTCAAGAAGGCTGGTCATTGGCCAACACTGCTGGCGGCGTTCCTGTATTTCGACATCAGTTTCATGGCATGGGTCGCGCTCGGCCCGTTGATCGTCTACATCGCGCACGACATGAATCTAGCGGTCAGCGAGAAGTTCACGCTGGTTGCGATACCGGTTCTGGCCGGCGCGCTGCTGCGGGTCCCCATGGGCATCCTCGCGGATATTATCGGCGCCAAGCGAACTGGAATCATCGCGCAACTCGTTGTCACCGCCGCGACGGCGTGGGTGTGGCGGTTCGGGCTCGACAGCAAGCTCGCGATCGAGATCTTCGGCCTGGCGCTCGGCATCGGCGGTGCGTCCTTCGCCGTCGCCCTGCCGCAGGCGAGCCGCTGGTATCCGCCGCAATATCAGGGCGTGGTAATGGGCATCGCGGGCGCGGGAAATATGGGCGTCGTGCTCGATACGATGCTTGCGCCATCGATCGCCGAGCATGCCGGCTGGCAGGCCGTTTTCGGACTGCTGCTGATTCCGATGTTATTGGTTCTCGGATATTATGCCTTCGCAGCAAAGGACGCGCCGGCGAGCGCAAGCCGATCTCGCTGAAAGCCTATGGCACACTGCTGCGTGACCCGGACAGCCGTTGGTTCATGTTCTTCTATTTCATTACCTTCGGTGGCTTCGTCGGACTTGCCAACGCGCTACCGCTGTATTTCACCGTGCAGTACCACGTGTCCGGCGTGGCGGCAGGCCTGCTGGTCTCGCTGATCGTCGCCTTCGGTTCCGGCTTCCGCCCGGTCGGCGGATTGATCGCGGACCGCATCGGCGGCATCAAGTCCTTGTCGATGCTGTTCGCGGTTGTCGTCGCCGCTTATCTCGTCATCGCCTTCATGCCGGCGGGACCGGCGGCGCCGACCGCGGCGGGTTGGCCGCTGCTGCAGATGCCGCGTATCGCATGGATCTCAGTGCTCTTGTTCTCGATCGGCGTACTGGCACTCGGCATGGGCAATGGCGCGGTATTCCAGCTCATTCCGCTCCGGTTCCGCCAGGACATCGGCTTGATGACCGGCCTGGTCGGTTGCGCAGGCGGAGTCGGCGGCTTTTTTCTGGCTCAGGCGCTCGGCACCGCCAAGGCTGCAACCGGCGGTTTCGGGGTCGGGTTCCTGTTCTTCGGGGCACTGGCATTGCTTGGCTTTATCGGACTTGCCATGGTCAAGGTCCGATGGCGCACGACATGGGGCGCGGTTTCGGGGGCGCGGGTCTGACGACGCGCGCTTTCAAGGGCTCGGCAGGTCTCTGACGTGACGATCGGCTCGCAGAGAAATCTTCAGGTTCGCGTCGGTTTCGTCAGCGAGACCGGCAAGCGAGCCGCCAACGAGGACTACGTCGCGGCCTGTCTCGGTCAGACCGGCGCATTCAACCGCGACATCGTCATCGCCGTGGCGGATGGCGTCGGCGGTCACAAGGGCGGACGAGAAGCGGCCGAACTGACCGTCCGTTGCTTTTTCGACGCCTATTATTCCCTCCCGGAAACGCTCGGCGTCCGGCGCGCCGCCTCGCGGGCGCTGGAGGCCGCCAATAGCTGGATCTATGCGCAGGGCCGCGTCGATTCCAAGCTCAGCGGCATGAGCTGCGCATTCTCGTCGATGATCCTGTCTCGGCGCACCTGCCATGTCGTTCATATCGGCGACACCCGTGCGTACCGTTTGAGCGAAGGCCGTCTGGAACGGCTGACCAAGGATCACGTCGCGGGACGCGGCGACCTCGCACACCAGCTCAACCGCGCCATCGGCTTCGAGGATTTCGCGCGCGTCGACTACACCACGGTCGGTCTGCGGCAACACGACAGGCTGCTGCTCTGCAGCGACGGCATTCACGGCGTGCTCGGCGACGACCGCTTGCAAGTGCTGCTCGACGAGCGCGCCTCGCCGGAAGAAACCGCGCGCACGCTGGTGGACGCGGCGCTGGCCGCCGGCAGCAATGACAACATGACCGCACTGGTGCTCGACGTCGTGGACCTGCCGCCCGCAGATCGCAACGAACTCACCCATGCGATCGAGACCCTGCCGATTCTGGAATTGCCATCGTCAGGCGAGACCATTGATGATTTCATTCTTGACGAGATTCTGTCCGACGGACGCTACAGCCGATTGTTTGCCGCCATCGACAAGCAGCAGAATCGCAGGGTGGTGCTGAAGTTTCCGCATCCGCGCGTCGCGAGCGAAGGTTCATATCGTCTCGCCTTCGTGCGCGAAGCGTGGGTGGCCGCCCGGGTGAGAAGCCTGTGGATCGGGGAGATCATTGAAGTTCCCGCCGGACGTCAGACCCGGCTCTATTCGGTGATGCCGCTTTACGAGGGCGAAACGCTCGAGCAGCGACTGAAGCGCTCGCCCCAGCTTTCGCTCGCCGAAGGCGTCGGGATCGCCACCAAGCTGGCACGTGCCGTGGCGACCCTGCATCGGGCGGGCATCATTCATCGCGACATCAAACCGGACAACGTCATCCTGTTGACGGCCGGTGGATTGCGGCTGGTCGATCTTGGCGTCGCCCGGGTGCCCCTGCTCGAAGATTTTCCCGCCCAGGACATTCCCGGCACCGCCAGCTACATGGCGCCCGAACTGTTCGGCGGGTGCCCCGGTGACGAATTTTCCGATCTCTATGCCCTCGGCGTGACGGTCTATCGGATATTCACCGCCGCCTATCCCTATGGCGAGATCGAACCGTTTTCGCGGCCGCGCTTCGGCAAACCCGCTCCCCTCTCGCGCTATCGCCCCGATTTGCCGGCGTGGCTTGACGCGGTGATCGGCAAGGCGCTCAACGTTGACCCGTCGCAACGATTTGGCGACGTCATCGAGTTCGCGCACGAACTCGAGAACGGCGCCATGTGGGCGAAGCCGGCTTTCACGACGCGGCAGTCGTTCTACGATCGCGATCCGTTGCGGTTCTGGAAAATATTGTCGGCGAGCCTGATCGTCCTCGTCGTGATACTTCTGGCGCGGCGCTAGAACACCAACCGGATCGTCGGTTCAGTAACAAAATCCGCAATGCTCTGGACGGAAAAGGGAAGGACGACCTTCGGTTCGCCGTTTGTGCCGGAATGGTGCCCAGGGGCGATCTCAGGCCCCATCAACTTTGATGCGAAACTGGTGCGGTTAGTTTGGAGCCTCAGCCTCTCCGGACCGCTTACCATGAGAGCAGCGATGGCTTTCCCCTTTCGAACCGGGTCAGGCGATTCGCCAAATTGAACTTGGCGAAAACGTCCAGGAGTTGGTCCTGACTTTGTCGCAGATGAGCCCACCCCTCGTTGTGCACCGAAACGAGCGCCGAATCTGGGAAGGCGTGTGCGGCTTCCAGCGCATCCTCGCTGCCCATCGTCATGTGGAAGCGCCCGCGAGGCTCTGCGGCGCCGGTGTGCAACACCACGACCTTTGGCGAGAAACTACGCGCGACATCTGCAGTGCCCTCGAACCAGAGGGTATCACCGGTAAGGCGTCACTCTACGAAGCTTTTCCAGCCATCGAAGCCAGGCGGCTGGTGGAGCGCTTCGAATGGCACTACACTCCAAAGCACGGCAGTTGGCTGGATCTGGCCGAGTCCGAACTCGGCGTGCTTCTTCCCAGTGCCTCGACCGCCGGATTCCCGACAAACAGAGCCTCGTCGAGGAAATCGCTGCATGGGAGCACGACCGCAATGCCACCCACACCAAGGCCAACTGGCACTTCTCAACATCCAGTGCCCGTATCAAACTCAAGCATCTTTACCCTTCAATCTGAATGAATCGAGCGACTAGCTTATAGCCACCGTTCAAGTCATTCTCCATGTTGTCGGGCCCTAGACTAGTTGGCAGCACGCAAACGATCTCCAACACGGGAGGTAGGCGCCCACTTTCAGATTGGCTCGGGATGGGCGTGAGGTTTGTCCAGCGATCCGGTCTTCGCGCGGGGTGGCGCGAGCAGTCCCGCGGTTATGATCGCGCCGCACGCCGCGATGGCAGCCATGGCGATTGCCCATGTGTTATATAACCCGCGGTCGAAAAGTGCGCCGCTGAGGAGCGGCGCTGCGATGTTGGCGCTCGACATGAGCGACTGATTGAGTCCCATGATCATGCCTTGGCGCGAGAGCGGCACACTTTGTGACAATTCTGCCGTAAGGGTGGTTCGGTTAAACGTTGTGCCGAGGATAATCAACGTGAGGAACAGGAGCAGAAGGCCAATCTTGCCGACGATCGCGATGCCAAAAAAACCCACGCCCATCAATGCGAAGGCAACGACCACGATGACCCTGTCGGAGGCGAATCGGCCGGTTTGCGTGATCAGAAGGCCCTGGACGATCATATTGATGAGGCCGGCGTAAGCGAAAATGACGCCGAGTTCTCTGGCTCCAAAAGGATGTCCCTGCCAGTTGAAGCGGGCCGCGAGGAACAACGCAATCTGCGACATGAACATCGAGCTGGCGAAGAAAAACAAGATCAGAAGGCCGAGCAGGCCCCAGGCGTGGGACGTCAACAGCAAGGCCCGAGCTGCTTTCGGCTCGGGCGCCGGTGCAGGGCATGTTGATTGAGTTCCAGCTGCGGGGTAATCCGAGGGAAGCAGCACGATGGTGGCAACGATGCTGATCAGCGACAAGACTGCAGCTGCCCATATCGGGGCCGTAACTCCGAACTGGACCAAAAACCCCGACAGAGCCGGACCGACCAGCAACCCGGTTCCGATCGCTCCGCTTGTCGTGCCGAGCGCTTGCTTGCGCGTCGATGGCGCACTGTGCTCCGCCGCATAGGCGTGGGCAACCGAGATATTGCCTGACGTCAGTCCGTCGACGATGCGTGCAAGGAAGACCAGCATGAGGCTGCCGGCCGACGCGAGAAGCACGAATCCAACCAGGGTGCCGAATTGGCTGGCGATCAGGACACTTTTCCGGCCATATCTGTCCGACAGCGTGCCGACAACGGGACCGGCAATCAACTGACAGAAGGCATAGGCCGAGATCAGAGCTCCGACGATGAACGGGGTCGCGCCCAGCCGCTGCGAATAGAATGGCAGCAGGGGCAGGATGATTCCCATTCCCGTGGCGTCGACCGCGACGACGACGAAGGTCGGAAGCAGCGCAAGGACCTGGGTGCGGCCGGCGCCGGGGAAATCGTCTGGCGTGGTCATGACATGGGTCCCATGACGTGGGTCCGGCATGACACGCGCGGTGTCGCCTGGTCGGGGCTGGGTTCCATGATGCGACCTCCCGGTGTCGCTTTTTCGTGATTATCGACATATTTCATCCTATATAGTTGTAGGCTAATGATTATGATGCTATCTAATTTCGCATGGCACCCTCCCAGGCAAGCATCCATGCTGAAATCGGCCTGCTGATCTCGCGGATCGGGCGGCTGTGGCGGCGCGAGGCTGATCAAGCGCTTGCTGCGCATGGTTTGTCGGAGGCGACGGCACTTCCCCTGATGGTTCTGTCGCGCCGCGGAAAATCCGTTCGGCAAGGTGTGCTGGCCGAGGAGATGGGCATCGAAGGGCCTTCTCTGGTCCGGCTGATCGATCTGCTGCAGGCCGAAGGCCTGGTGGAACGCCGCGAAGACCCGACCGACCGGCGGGCCAAAACGCTGCATCTCACGGCGCTGGGCGAGACAAGGGCCGACGAGATCAACCGGATATTGCGTCGCGTCCGGGCCTATCTGTTGAAGGACATTTCGGGCGACGACCTTGCCGTGACGTTCGAGGTCCTGCAGAGGATCGAGCAGCGGGCCAGTCGCCTGCTGGAGGACGCTTTGGAGAAAACGCAGTTATGAGTACGGATCAGCCATTCCTGGTCCGTCACGCCGACATCGTCTTTTCTCTCAAGACCTTCGCGGCGGCGATGCTGGCGCTGGTCATCGCGCTTGGGATGGATTTGCCGCGCCCTTACTGGGCGATGGCGACGGTTTACATCACCTCGCAGCCGCTTGCCGGCGCGACCAGCTCCAAGGCGTCCTATCGCGTGCTGGGAACGCTGCTTGGTGCATCGGCCGCGGTGGCGATGGTGCCCAATCTGGTCAATGCACCCGAACTGTTGTGCCTGGTCATGGCGCTGTGGCTGGGCATCTGCCTCTATCTGTCGCTGATCGACGGCACGCCGCGCAGCTACGTCTTCATGCTGGCCGGATACACGGTGGCCTTGATCGGCTTCCCGGCGGTCTCGGATCCGGCGAGCATTTTCGACACCGCATTGGCAAGGGTCGAGGAGATCACGCTCGGCATCATCTGCGCCAGTCTGGTGTCGAGCGTGGTGTTCCCCCGCAGCGTCGCGCCCGCGGTTGCCGCGCGGGTCGACAACTGGCTGTCCGACGCCCGGCGCCTCAGCCAGGACGTGCTCGGCGGACGCGGCGCCGAACAGGCCTCGCGGAACCGCAGGCTCCGTCTCGCCGCCGATGCTGTCGAAATCGACGCGCTG
>JAQGJF010000776.1 GCA_028290765.1 Tardiphaga sp. | reverse complement strand
TCGCGGCGGAACGCCACGCAGCCGTTGCCGCCGTCGCCGGAGCGGATATAGACCTTGGCTTCATCGAGGAATTTCATGGCGTATCCGTAGCAGAGCAGGCGAATAGGGAGTAGCGAATAGCGAAGGGGGAACAGGGATTTTCGGGTTAACGGCTGGTGTCGTTAACCGCGCAACGACGGGCGAATATACCCTATTCGCTACGCCCTATTCGCCTGCTATCCCCTCCATATGGGCATTCTTTCGAAAATATCGACCGGCACGGATCCGCGTTCCGCCAGATTGGCCGGCATCGGCCTGATGCTGGCCGGCGTGCTGATGTTCTCGTTGGGCGACGCGGTGGGCAAGTTCATCGTTGCGACCTATTCGGTCGGCCAGTTGCTGATGCTGCGCGCCTGCGCTTCGCTGGCGCTGCTGTCGCCGCTGATCTGGCGCCATCGCGCCGAGTTCCTGGAACTGGAGCGGCCCTGGCTGCAGCTGCTGCGGGTGGTCCTGTCGACGCTGGAAGTGGCGGCGTTCTTTTGGGCCGCGGCCTCTCTGCCGCTGGCGGATGTCATCACCTATTATCTGGCCTGTCCGATCTTCGTCACCGCGCTCTCCGCCATCGTGCTGCGTGAGCGCGTCGGCTGGCGGCGCTGGAGCGCCATCCTCGCCGGCTTCGGCGGTGTGCTGATTGCGCTGCAGCCCTCCGCCCAGACGGTGACCTGGCCGGCGATGATCGCGCTCGGCGGCAGCCTGTCGTTTGCGGTGCTGATGCTGATCACCCGCCAGGTGCGGGCAACATCCGACGTCGTATTGGCGTCGTCGCAATTCGTCGGCACGCTGTGTTTCGGCGCGGTGCTGGCGCCGTTCCATTGGGTGCCGCCGACCTGGGGCAGCCTCGGCCTGTTCGCCGCCGCCGGCTGGGTCTCGGTCTGCGCGCTGCTCTGCGTCAACCGCTCGCTCAAGCTGGCGCCCGCTTCCAGCGTGGTGCCGTATCAATATTCGATGATCATCTGGGCGGTGATGTTCGGCTATGTCGTGTTCGGCGACGTGCCGTCGCTGGCGACGCTCATCGGCGCCGCGATCATCGTCGCCGCCGGGCTCTATATTTTCCTGCGCGAGCAGGCGCTGGGGCGAATCGAAGCGGTGGCGAATCCGCCGGTATGAACGGGCTCGTCGCAAAGGTGGGAGCGCGCTCCCCTCCCCCGCAAGGGGGGAGGGAGAAGACTCATCTTTCCCGTCGCGTCGAATTGCTCCAGTTCTTCAGCGACGACCACACCGTGCGCGTCAGCTTGAAGCAATCGACCGGGGTCGAGGAGCCGAGCGCTTCGAAGCGGTGCAGCTCGACGCCGCTCCACTGGAAGCCGCATTTCTCGAGCACGTTGCGCGACGCCGGGTTGGCGACGCGGGCGCCGGAGATCACATGCTCGACGTCGAATTCCTCGAAGGTGTAATCGATCATCGCGCGCGCGGCCTCGGTGGCAAAGCCCTGGCCCCACGCCTCGGTGCCGAGCCAGTAGCCGAGCTCGGGGGAGTCGGGCTGGCGCCAGTCGGCGCCGACCATGCCGATCGGCTGGTAGTCGCGCTCGATCAGGAACACGGTTTCTCGGCTGGCATCCGCCAGCGTGTTGATGAACTGGGTGGCGTGGTCGCCGAGATAGGGATGCGGCAGGCGGCGGGTGTTCTCCGCGATGCGACGGTCATTGGCGAGCCGGGCAATGGCTTTTACGTCCGCGAGCGTCGGCCGGCGCAAGCTCAGCCGTTCGGTCTCGAGGACGCACGCTCTCGCTTCGCGCAAGGTGGAAGAAGGCGTCGGGATATCCTGCAGCATGTCGGGCTCCTAATGCGTCAAACGAAAACGCAACAAAAAAGGGGAGGCCGGTTTCCCGTCTCCCCTTCGAGCCCTTTGGAGCTCCACCGGTTCAACAGGACCGGCGGACTCCGATGGTGTCCACCGTCTATTCGGCCGCGGCTTCGGTGATCGGAAGTACCGACACGAAGGTGCGGCCGTTGCCTTTGGCGCGAAATTCGACATGGCCTTCGACCTTGGCGAACAGGGTATGATCGGTGCCCATGCCGACATTAAGGCCGGGATGCCAGGTGGTGCCGCGCTGACGGGCAATGATGTTGCCGGGGATCACACGCTCGCCGCCATACGCTTTGATTCCGAGGCGCTTGCCTGCCGAATCACGACCGTTACGCGATGAACCGCCTGCTTTTTTGTGAGCCATGGCCCGTCTCCAATCTCGCTTTAATCTCTAGATCAATTCCTTGACGGAATCATTTCAATTCCGATCACACTAATTTTTTTGGACGTCGAGGCGCGAATTACGCCGCTTCGTCGTCCTTCGCCACCGGCGCCGGCTTCTCGCGCTTCGGCCGCGGTCCGACCGTCGGCGCCTTGCCGTCGGCGAGGATCTCGGTGATGCGGAGCACCGTGATCTCGTCGCGATAGCCGCGCTTGCGGCGCGAATTCTTGCGGCGGCGCTTCTTGAACGAAATGATCTTGGGGCCGCGCTTGTGCTGCAGCACTTCGGCCGCCACCGTGGCACCGGCCACCGTGGGCAGGCCGAGCACCGGCGTATCGCCGCCCAGCACCAGGACTTCACCAAGCTGCACGATCGTACCGACATCGCCGGCGATCTTGCCTATCTCGAGCACATCATCCGGAACGACGCGGTATTGCCGGCCGCCGGTTTTGATGACTGCGAACATCGTTATATTCCTTCGTGTTCGATCCCGGCCTCGGACAGGTCCGGGCCGGCTTTTTCTTCAGTCGTTATGGGTTCAATTTCTGCACTATCGGGGGAGCGATCCCGCCAGCCGCGCAAAAATAAACAGCGCGAGAAAATCCCGCGCCGGGTTGCGGGACTTATAGCCGGCCGGGGCGCCGAGTCAAGGTAAAGCTGTCCACAAATGGGCTGAAAATGCCGGATTTGGCGGGGTTTGGGCCTTATCCGGAGGAGGCGCCCATCCGCCGTGAAACCAACGGGTTCCCCGGCCGTTACCCCCGGACTCCACAGGGCAGGGCAACATGGCTGAAGACACACTGACGACCGCCGGCATCGGCCGGCACGGCGCGACGCGGCTGCCCTCGGTGGACGTGGACAATTACAATATCGAGCTCAAGGACGAGGACGGCTTTCTCGGCGACCGCGCCTCAAAAGGCGCGTTCCAGAAGATTCTGGACTCCTGGCGCAAGCCGCTGAAGAAGAACGGCGACGATCCGTTCGGCAAGAAGGCCACCGAGGAAATCGGCAAGGCAACGCTGGACGAGATCCTCACCGGCGACGACGTCATGGCCGCGGCGCTGGTGCACAGCGCGATCGAGGAGTTTGCGGCGGAACTCGCCTATGTGACGCGGCGCTTTCTCAAGACCAAGGCCTGGACCGGCACCGAGCGGATCGTGGTCGGCGGCGGCTTTCGCGAGAGTCGGATCGGCGAACTGGCGATCGCGCGCACCGACATCATCCTCAAGGCCGAAGGTTTCAAGGTCGATCTGATCCCGATCCGCTTCCATCCCGACGAGGCCGGGCTGATCGGCTGCCTGCATCTGGCGCCGTCGTGGATTTTCGAGGCCCATGACTCGATCCTGGCGGTCGATATCGGCGGCTCCAACATCCGCTGCGGCGTGGTCGAAACCCGCTGGAAAAAGGCCCCGGACCTGTCGAAGGCTCTGGTATGGAAAGCCGAGCTGTGGCGCCATGCCGACGACGAGCCGACCCGGGAAGGCGCCGTCAAGCGGCTGGTCAAGATGCTGAAAGACCTGATCGCCGCGGCCGAGGCCGAGGGGCTGAAGCTGGCGCCGTTCATCGGGGTGTCCTGTCCCGGCGTCTTCTCCGAGGACGGCACCATCGAAAAGGGCGCGCAAAACCTGCCGGGAAACTGGGAAAGCAGCAAATTCAACCTG
>JAQGJF010000771.1 GCA_028290765.1 Tardiphaga sp. | reverse complement strand
GCGTCGTCATCCGCCCCGGCGGGCAGAGCCGCCGTTGATAGAGCGAGCCCGCCGATCAGAGACATTCCCAGCGTGAATTTTGCCAACGAGGCGGCCGGACCGATCCATCTTTTCATGCTGAAATGTTCCGTCTTTCAAAGGCGATTGGTAGCATCAAACCGCTGCTGACAACATAGCCGAACCGGTCTCCCAAACGGCGCGGATGCCCGGGTGTTGGGCAACACCGGGCATCCAGCGCCGGTTCTCCTGATGATGAGACATTACGCGGCTGAAATGGTTCACGAAATACCGGGATCAGATCGACACAAAAATGCCCAGGGAGGGCAGGGCTCAGACCTGCGACCTCCGGCGTGACAGGCCGGCGCACCAACCAACCCATCGGCTCGGAAACAATTGCAAATGAATTGCAACAGGATCCGAGTCGCTTCGTCCCGGTCAACCGCGGCGTGCGGCCTAGCCTGCGCCGCGCGGTTCGCCTGGCGGCGTCGGCGCGCTGCCCTGGACTTCCGGCGCTTCGACGGCAGTGGCCAGCTGCTTCGCGGCCAGGGCGTTGGTGAGGCTGGTCAAGGCATCGGGACCAGTCGCGAAACCGGCTTCGGACAAGATCTTGTCGATCATCGGCTTGAACGCCGACACCGACAGCAACTGGCTGGCGAGGCCGTCGCCGAGACCGAGGCCGCCGCCGGAACCACCGCCGCCGCCAACCCCACGACCCAGCAGGCTGCCGGTATCGAAGATTCGGATGTCGGAGATCTTCTCGATCGGCTTGACGGCCTGGGCGAGGGCGTCCGGAATGATGTTGATGCGGGCGAGGTTGAGATCGTAGTCGATCATCGCCGAACCGAGCTTGTTGCGGGCTTCGGCCTTCAGCGTCGCCACTTCGGCTTCGGCCTGGCCGAGCGACTTGACGCCGGCGGCCCGCGTGGTCGCGGCATTGGCGTCGGCTTTTGCAAGGACGCTGATCGCTTCCGCCTTGTTGGCGGCAGCCTGCTTTTCGGCCTCCGCCATCACCGTAATCGGCATCGCGTTGGTTTCCGCGGCCTTTCGCGCTGCGATCACGTTGATGATCTTGTCGCGCTCGGCGATCTCGGTGGCGCGGGCGGTCGTGACCTTTTCCTCGGCCGCGATGGCGAGCGCGCGCGCGGTCTCGGCGACGGTTTGCGCCTCGGACTGCTCCTTGCTCTTGTTGGCGACGATGATCGCGGCTTCCTGCGCCACGATCTGGAGCTCACGCTCCATTTCGGTGGTCCGGCGCTTGACCGCGAGATCGGCTTCGATCTTTCTGGTGTCGCGGCCCTGATTGGCCTCGGTCTGCTTGTTGGCGACGGCCAGCTCCTGCTGGATGCGATATTCGGCTTCGTTCTGCAACGCGGTCTGTTCGACCTGCGCCGTCTGCGCTCGCATCGCGGCGGTCTTGTTGGCGATGTCGCGCTGTTGCGCCAGTTCCGCGTCGCGCTTGGTGGTCTCGATCGTCAGCGTGGTTTGGCGGGCGACCAGGTCCTGTTGCGCGATGTTGACCTCGGTGGTGCGGACGATCTGGTTGCGCTCCTGCTCGCGTTCCTTGGTGATCTTGGTCAGCGTCGTGAGGCCGTGCGCGTCGAAGAAATTGCTCGGATTGAAATGCTTGATGTCGCTCTGGTCGAGCCGCGTCAGCGAGACCGATTCAAGCTCGAGGCCGTTGTTCTGGATATCGGCGCCGACCGCGTCCTGCACCGCCTTGACGAAGGTCGCGCGCTGTTCCTGAAGTTCCTCCAGGTTCATGGTGGCCGCCACCGAGCGCAGGCCGTCGACGAACTTCGCCTCGACCAGTTCACGCAGCTCGGCGGCGTCATTGGTGCGATTGCCGAGCGTCTGCGCGGCCAGCGCGATCGACGATGTATCGGGTTTGACGCGCAGATAGAATTCGGCGCCGATGTCGACGCGCATGCGGTCCTTGGTGATCAGCGAATCCGGACCGCCGCGGGCGACTTCCAGCCGCAGCGTCTTCAGGTTGACCGCGGCCGTGGAATGGAAAACCGGAAGCACGATCGAGCCGCCGTCGAGCACGACTTTCTGGCCGCCGAGGCCGGTGCGGACATAGGCTTCGTCGCGCGTCGAGCGCCGGTAGAGCCTCGCGAACAAGAGGCCCATGACAAAAACGGCGGCAACGCCAATGGCAACGGGTACAGCAAGTTCCCACATTTTATATGCCCTGTCTGATGATTATGGTTGTGAAATGAGGTCGGCGGGGGCGGAAATGGCAATGAAGCTTTTGGCGTCGCGGTCGACCAGCAGGACGCTGGCGCCGACCGGTAGCGCTTCGGAATCAGGACTGGCGCGTGCGGCTACAGTGTGCCAGTTGCCGAAGACATCCTTGAGACGAACGCGGCCGGGCAATCCCTGGTCGAGCGGTCCAACCGAAACCAGCGCGACCTTGCCGACAAAATCGGCGTCGGAGACCGCATAGGTCTCGTCGCGCGGGATGATGCGGGCGAGGCCGCGGCTGGTGCTCCTGATCACGGGTATGCTGCCGGCCGCCGCCGCAACGGCTGCGATCGCGACCGGCACGACGACGCCGACCATATGCGCGATGCCCTGCAGCAAAAATCCTCCGATCGAGAAGACGCCGAGCGCCAGGATGATCAGGATCAGGAGCGGCAGCCGTCCGGCGTTGATCCAGAGAAACAGGCCGTCGAGCCCGTGGTGGCTGTCGGTATCGACCGAGGCGTCCAGGCCGACCAGTTGGCTGACCGAAAACCCGATCAGCGTCGTCAGCAATTCGATGCCGCCGAGGGCGACCATGATCGCGGCCGCAACCGCGAACGGCCGTACGTCTGGGGCGAGCAGAATGTCGCCAATTGCACTCATTGCTGCGATTTGATCCTTTCAAGCCGTGCTGCGATTTCCTTTTCGCGTTGCAGGCGGTCGAGTTCATCGAGTTCTTTGCCACCGAGCACGCTGGAGGCCGGAACGCCGGTCACCCGCGCGATCGCCGCCATGGCCCGGTCGGCACTTAGAGTATTAGTCGCGGAAGGCCCCCGGTTGGTTTCGGTTAATGCGTGCTGGACCAGACTTGCCTCGAGATCGGCGAGACGGCTTTCCGCTTCGCGTCGCGCGCCAAGCATGGCCTGCAAGGCCTTGGTCTGTTCATCGATTTCGAGTTCGATGAAGTCCATGGCGCGTTCCAGCGCGATGCCCTGGGATTCCAGATCAATTTGCCGTGCGACGCCGGCACGCGCGAGATCTTCGCGGTTTTCCGCGATGGCGAGACGGATCTTTGCCGTCAAACCGGTAGTCTCGGCGTCGAGTTCTTCGCGCCGCCGCTTGAGGCGGAATTCCTCGGCGCGCGATTTGCCGAGTGCATAGCGTGCTTCGTCGGCACCGGCATCGATTTCGCGGATCGCCTGCTTGACCAGCGCGACCTTGTTGTTGCTTTCCGCGTTGTCGACGGTTTGGCTGGCGATGGCGGCGAGAAGCCGCCCCATTCGTGCAAGGATGCCTTCGTGAAGCATGGTCTTCTCCTCCGGTTGGGTTGATTTCGATTTGACGGCGATGTGGATTTCGTAAGCGTGGCCGTCCGACACCAAGTGAGCCGGGAAGGGGCTTTCCCAGCCGGCAAGATAGCCGGGGACATCGAACGGAACCAAGACGCGGCCGCTGACAGTGCTAACGGTCAGTGAAGTTGGTCCCTTGATCGCGAACAACTTGTCGTCGAGCGGAATTCGGCGCGGCATGGATCCGCCGATGTAACCGGCGCGGTCGCGCAGGCCGAGCGTCACCAGTCGGGCGGGCAGATCGGTCTCTCTGCGGATCGTTTCGTAGGCTTGCGCATGAAGCGAGACGAGGTTGGCGCCGACGGGGGCGACTTCGGCGAGGATCGCCATCATCCGGTCGTAAGCGGCAAACGTCGCCTCGATCGCCGCAACGCCCGCTTCATCGGGGGTGAGGGCGTAGCGCAGTGTTGCGGTAGGCGTCTCGACCGGTAGTTTGATCATGTCCTAACGTAAAGCACTTCCTCAGTGCTTTACAAGATCGGCGCCGGTATCATTTTCGTGATGGCTAGATGCAGTTGCAAATGAGTTGCAATAAGGTCGAAGATCGGTCATCCTGTTGAAATGGATGCACGAACCCCCGCATTGAGCCCGGAGACGCTGCCTGTGACCGTTCCAGATACCGCCGCCGGCTGGCGCGCGGACGCTGCCGGCAACGTCCAGCGGAGCCTCCCAGAG
>JAQGJF010000756.1 GCA_028290765.1 Tardiphaga sp. | reverse complement strand
TAGGCGGCGAGTTCGACCTGCCGCCGGGTAAAGAACACGCCATCGGCATCCGGGTTGTTACCGAGGTTCCTGCCCTCGAGCTTCGGGTTCGGATGCGCCTTGACTTCGCCCTGCGGGCTCAGCGCGTAGAAGTAATCGTCCTTGCCGAAATGCAGCGCGCGCAACAGCGTCTTGCCGCGCTCCAGTGCATCGGCGTCCGACAGCCCGGCTTTCTTCGAAGTCTGATAATCGACTTCGATCGCCTGGCGGGCCAGCAGCACCACGTCCTGCAGCTTGGCCTTGCGATCCTCCAGCAGATTGTCCCGCAGCGCCGACAGGCCGACGCCGGCGACAGCCACGATGCCGAGCACCGACAGACCGACCATGACCAGCAGCTTGGAGGAAATTCGCAGATTGCCGAGCATGGTGCCCCCGTTAGCCAGAGATTAAGAAATTGTTTCCGTAAAGGAATCGATTTAACCGGAATTGGTGAAATAGCTGCTAACGGAGGTTGCAATCCTGGCCAGGGAACACGGCCGATCATACGGCCGCGCCCCCGACGGTCAGTGCGGAAGGCTGAAATAAAAGCTGGCACCGTTGTCCGGTTCCGCCTCTGCCCAGACCCGCCCGCCGTGGCGCTGGACGATGCGGTGGACGATCGACAATCCGACGCCGGTCCCTTCGAACTGCTGGGCGCTGTGGAAGCGCTGGAAGGCGCCGAACAGCTCCTTAGCCTGTTCCATGTCGAAGCCGGCGCCGTTGTCCCGGACACAATAGACGTTCTGCCCGGCCTCTTTCCGGGAGACGACTTCGATGACCGGCTTCTCCTTGCCGCGCGTGAACTTGAAGGCGTTGGAAAGCAGGTTGGTGAAGACCTGCTTCAACAGCGCGGGATCGCCGACGCAGTCCGGAAGATCGCCGATATGGATATCGATGGTTCGTTCGCCCTGTTGCTTCTGCAACTCGGCCTGCACCGCGCGGACCAGCGCCGCAACGTCGACGGAAGATTTGGCGAGCGCCTGGCGGCCGAGATGCGACAGGCGAAGCAGGTCGTTGATCAGCTGCGCCATCCGCTCCGCCGCCGTCATGATGTTGCGGGCAATGTCCCGCGCATTGGCCGGCATCTGCGTCGCATAGTCGTCGACCAGCATTTCGGCGGAGCCGGAAATGACCAGCAGTGGCGAACGCAGATCATGCGAAACCGAATAGGCAAAGGCCTCGAGCTCCTTGTTCGCAGCCTCCAGTTCGGCGGTGCGTTCAAGAATGCTTTGCTCCAGTTTCGCGTTGGCGGTGCGCAAATCCCGCACCGCCAGCGCACGCGCCAGAACCGGCAGGATCACGCTCAGCTTGAACGGCTTCAGAATATAATCGAGTGCGCCGGTCTTCATCGCCGCCACCGCCGAGGTGATGGTGCCCTCGCCGGTCATGATGATACCCACAAGATCCGGATCGCGCTGCTTGGCCGCCTCGAGCAAGGCGATGCCGTCGATTCCCGGCATCATGAGGTCGGCCAGCAGCAGGTCGAACCTGGCCTGCCCCAAAGCCTCCAGGGCACTGGCTCCGTCGGTGAAACCATGGGTGTCGTAGCCGTGGTCTCCAAGCGTATCGCACAGCGCCCGCATCTGGGCTGCTTCGTCGTCCACGATCAGTATCCGAGGAAGCGGTTCGGCCAATTGCGTCTCTCTCGTTCGCGTCGGGAACGGCTCAACGTGCCGCGGATCCGCAGTGTTGAACCAGGGCTTCGCGAAGCTCGCGAAGTTTGGGCGGCTTGCTGAGGACCCGGTCGACATGGGCCGGGATGTCGTCTTCGGAGACGAGCCGCTGTCCCCAGCCGGTCAGCAGGATGACAGGCGTCGACGGAGACGCAGCCTTGATCGCGGTCGCAACCTTGCGACCATCGGTGTAGGGCATTCCAAGGTCGGTGATCACAGCGGCGAAATGATCGCCGCGGGTTTCCGCGGCGTGGAAGGCTTCGATGCCGGCGTCGCCGTCATTGGCGGTAACCACGACATGCCCGTCCGATTCCAGGATGTCGCGCAGCGATTTCAGCAACAGCGGATCGTCATCCACGATGAGCAGACGCAACCGCCGCGGCATGACGGATCCGGCTTCCGGCTGATCGGGCGTTAGCGCGGCCGCGGTAGCGGCAGGGAAATTCAGGCGGACAAGGGTTCCTTCGCCGGCCTTGCTCTCGATCTCAATCTCCGCGCCATGCCGCTGGGCGACGCCATACACCATCGCCAGGCCCAGCCCGGTGCCGCGCTCGCCCTTGGTGGTGAAGAAGGGCTCCAGGCAACGCAGGCGCGTCTCCTCGTCCATGCCGACGCCATTATCGGCAACCTCGATTTGGACGTATCTGTTCTGTGAGCCGGTCGCGGCATGAACGGCCCTGGTCCGCAGCGTGATCACGCCATCGGCCGGCAGGGCATCGACGGCGTTGAAGATCAGGTTGATGAGCGCCTCGCGGATCTCGCTTTCGGCGCCCATGACGGGCGGCAGGTCGGCCATCAAGTCCTGGCGCATGTCGATCACGGTGCCCTGCTGCTGCGGCATGTCGCTCCAGCGCGCGCGGGTGAGGTCGATCACCTGCCGCACCAATTCGTTCAGGCGCACGGTCGCGAGCGTCAATTGCGGCTCGCGCTGGCGATAAAAATCCTTCATTCGCGCGACCGTATGGGCGACGTCCTCGACCGCGCGCTGGATCGTCTCGAGGTAGTCCTTGGCGCGGGCGCTGAGGCCGGGTTCTTTTTCCAGCAGCGACTCGGTGTAGAGCGCGACTGGCGACAGGGCATTATTGATGTCGTGCGCAATGCCGCTGGCCATCTGTCCCAGCGCCTTTAACCGTTCCTGCTGCATCACGGCCTGCTGGGTTCGGCGCAAATCGTCATAGGCCAGTTGCAGGGCGGCGTAAAGTTGCGCCTGGTGGGTGGCCAATGCGACGTGCTCGCTCAGTTGCCGCAGGAACTCGCATTCTCCGCTGCTGAATCCATGCGCCTGAAAACGGGCCGCCAGCAGTACACCAAAGACCTGGCTTTCCACCTGCAACGGCGCGGCCACGAACGACCGCAGGCCGCCGCCGGCGAGCCGGCGCGGAAACGGGAAATCGACCTGGCTGATGTCCGGCTCATAGACCAGCTTTCCGGTCACACATTGCGACAGGCCGTTCTTGTCGATGGAGACACGCGCCCGCTCCGGCATCGCCAGTTCCAGCGCCAGTGCCTCGCTGTTGATCCCGACGCGGGTGACGGTCAGCGAATGGTCGGCGGGGTCGTAGAGGCACAGGCAGGCGAAATCGACCGGCAGCTGGTCCTCCAGACAACGAACGACGACCTGGAAAATGCTGTTGAGATCCTGGCGCTCACCGATCGCGCGGGTGATCTGGTGGAGCAGGTTCAGTCGCTCCAGTTGCGCTTGCACCTTCTGTTCGGCCTGCCGGCGCACGCCGACTTCGCTCTGCAAAGCTTCGTTGGTTCGTTGCAGCTCACCGGTCCGCTCCAGCACGCGCCGTTCCAGATCCTCGTTCAGCCGTGCCAGTCTCGCCTCGGCGCGAATGCGTTCGATCATGTCCGATGAAGCCATCTTCATCAGCGACAACAGCAGGATGAAGTAGCCGATGCCCCGGCCGAGATGCGCCACCATCGCGACCGCGTCATGGGGCGCTCGCGAATAAAGCATGGTGGTGTTGGCGAGACAGAGCACCGCGGCGCTCAGCGCCAGTGGTTTCAGCAGACGATCCATTGCCCGCAGCTTCCAGCATCCAAGCCCGACGATGGCCCAGAACACCGGCGCCAGTATCAAGGCCGGTCGCGTGATACCCAGCAGCCCCGTCGGCGTATAGGTCGGCAGCCACTGGAAAATCGCGAACAGCCCGGCGCTCAGGACGGTGATCGCCAGGGCAAACGCGCCGACGCCGGCGCTGCCGCGGCGCATCAGCCATATCGAACAGCCGATCGCGACGGGAAGCACATGCGCGGCCGGCGGCCATGTCGCGGGCCGCAAAAAGCCCCTGGCCGCCACGATCGGGGCGAGGAGCCCGGACCACTCGATGGTGACCATTACATGCAGAAATTCCAGCGTGGTCGTCGCCGCGAAGCCGATCGCGATCCATCGCGGGAATGGGCGGTCGGTGCGGTTTCCCACGTCCCAGAGCAGCAAGGCCAGCGCGCCCGACAACAAGGACATGCTGGTATCGAGGATGATGTGAAAGTTGGGATAGTTGTCGCCACCGGCCGTCAGCAGCGTCCCGCCGATCAGGCCCAAGGCGATCAGCGCGCCGGCAATGCTGTACGGCAAGCTGGTTCTTTCCACGGGCGCTTCGATCGTGAGCTGCGACGCGGCCATAGGGTGCCTCCATGGGGGTACCTGCGGCCGCTACGCTCCGACCCTGCCTCATCGGAGAGGCCGTCGGATGGCGTTTCGCTTTGCCATCCGGCCGTGCGTCGCTCGTGCCCACACCCTAAGCTTGAATCA
>JAQGJF010000729.1 GCA_028290765.1 Tardiphaga sp. | reverse complement strand
GGCTCAAGCAGCATCCCGACAAGGGCATGCCGTTCCTGCAGGAATTGTATCGCGAATGGCCGTTCTTCCGCACCTTGCTCTCGAACATGGACATGGTGCTGGCCAAGAGCTCGATCGCGATCGCCTCGCGCTATGCCGAATTGGTGCCGGACGAGATCCTGCGCGAGAAAATCTTTGGGCGGATCCGTTCCGAATGGCACAATTGCATCGAGACGCTGCTGGATATCATGGGACAGGATAGGCTGCTGCAGGGCAACCCGCTGCTGGAACGTTCGATCCGCAACCGCTTCCCCTATCTCGATCCCTTGAATCACGTGCAGGTCGAACTGCTCAAGGAGCATCGCGCACAGAATCCCGACGAGCAGGTGCTGCGCGGCATTCAGCTGACGATCAACGGGATTTCGGCGGGGCTGAGGAATAGCGGGTGAGGGAAGGGAAGAGAAGAGGCGATTAGCGAATAGGGCTTAGCAAAACGGATTTCTCCTATTCGCTACTCCCTATTCGCTACTCGCCAGTCCCTGATCAAGTCACTGTTGATGCCTCAGAGTCGGTCATGGCTTCATGGCGCCCTGCACACTCGTGTAGACTGCGTAGAGCGATGTCGAGCCGCAGATGTAAAGTCTATTTCGTTGCTGACCGCCGAAGCACAAATTGGCGACAGTTTCCGGTATGTGGATCTTGCCGAGCAGATCGCCCTTAGGCGTGTAGCAGCGCACGCCGTCCTCTTTCGGATCACCCCAGCCCACGGAGCACCAAACACGCCCCTCCGTGTCACAGCGTACCCCGTCGGTGATACTTGGCTTGGGCATCTCAGCAAAGACCTTGCTGTTCGACGCCTTTCCGGCCACCACATCCAGGTCGAACACCCGAATATGCGACGGGTTGTCGGGCCCGTCGGTGAAGCCGGTGTCGAGGACATAGAGCTTCTTCTCGTCTGGCGAGAAGGCAATGCCGTTGGGCTCCACGAAGTCATCGACGACAACCTTGACGTCACCGGATTTCGGATCCACCCGGTAGACGTTATGCTTTTCCTGTTCAGGCTCGGCTTTGACGCCCTCATAAAATCCGCCGATGCCGTAGACGGGATCGGTGAACCAGATCGAACCATCGGATGCGACAACCGCGTCGTTCGGCGAGTTCAGCTTCTTGCCATTGTACTTGTCGGCGATGATCGTGATCGAGCCATCCAGTTCAGTCCGGGTGACCCGTCGGCCGCTATGTTCGCAAGTGATCAGGCGTCCCTCCCGATCAATGGTGTTGCCGTTCGAGTTCATCGAGGGCTGGCGGTATACGCTCAAGTGACCGTCATCCTCGGAGAAGCGCATGATGCGATTGTTGGGAATGTCGCTGAACAGCACGTAGCGGCCAGCCGGGAAGTAGACCGGACCTTCGGCCCAGCGGAAGCCGGTTGCGACGCGCTCGACCGCCATCGTGCCGGCGAAGGCCGGGAAATCGTTTGGCCCGAACGAAACCTTGGGCTTGGCCGACTCCAGGTGAGAATCGGGATAGCGGCTCCCGGGTAGCGGTCCCAAGGGCAGCGGCTCGGTTGACCTGGTTGGAGCGCCCGTTTGGCCGAACGGCGCTACGGTTGCCGCAGAGGCCGTTTTCATGGTCACGGCCGCCGCCGCCAGCGCGGTCCCGGTCCGCAGCAATCGCCGGCGATCGATGGTGTTGCTCTGCGCCGGCCGGGAATCTTCCGATGTTTGAGAATGTGTGGTCATAAGGTTTCCTCCGATTTTTTTGTGCCACCTCCAATTGTGGTCGGGGCATTCGGCCTAAACTGTGGCCGCGCAGCTAAGTTTCGGAGATTGGGAATTCGCCGGCCGCATCTGCGCCGCATTGCTGCAGCGCAAATTGTCGGCGGCGTCATCAGGTCGTCATCGGTCGAGGTGGATCACCAGCCTCTCCGCGTCATGCCCGGGCTAAAGCGCGAAGCGCGTCTTCGCGTACGTCCCGGGCATCCACGTCTTTTGTGCATCAAGACGTGGATGGCCGGGCATAGGCGAGCGGAAGCGACGCCGTCCTTCGGACGGCTATGCCCGGCCATGACGTTGAGAGGGTGTGCCGAAACGCGACCGTCCTTACGTAGTCCAGCGCGTCAAATCGCGTCCCAGCTGAAAATATCCGCCGAACGGTCGAGCTTGTAGAACGACGACTTCAGCGCCGGCATGCCGTGCTCGGCGATGGTCTGCGGGGTCCAGCCGCCGTCGCGATGGATCGAGCGCAGCGGGCGCGACTGCCCCATCAGGAAAATCTCGTTCATGCGCACCGCAAAGATCTGCCCGGTGACGTCCTTGGCGGCATCGCCGAGCAGGAAGGTCGACAGCGGCGCGATCTTTTCCGGACCCATCTGTTGCATTCGCGCCACCCGGGCCTTTTCCGCCTCGGTCTCGGTCGGGATGGTGCCGATCAGCCGGCTCCAGGCGAACGGCGACACGCAATTGGAGCGAACGTTGAAGCGCTCCATGTCGAGCGCGATCGACTTCGACAGGCCGACGATGCCGAGTTTGGCGGCGGCATAATTCGCCTGGCCGTAATTGCCGATCAGGCCCGAGGTCGAGGTAAAGTGTACGAAGGCACCATGTTCCTGCTCGCGGAAAATCCGTGCCGCGGCGTGGGAGACGTAAAATGAGCCCATCAAATGCACCTTGATGACGGACTCGAAGGCGTCGATACTCATCTTGTGGAAGATGGCGTCGCGCAGGATACCGGCATTATTGACCACGCCGTCGAGCCGGCCAAAGCTGTCGATCGCGGCCTTGACGATCTTGCTGGCCGGAACAGCTTCGGCGACGGTTTCGAAATTGGCCACCGCAATCCCGCCGCGCTGCTTGATTTCCTCGACCACTTCCTCCGCCGGCGTGGCGTTGGAGCCGGAGCCGTCGGCGGCAACGCCGGGATCGTTGACCACGACCTTGGCCCCCTCGGCGGCCGCCAGCAAGGCAATCTCGCGCCCGATGCCGCGCCCGGCGCCGGTGACGATGACGACTTTTCCGTCGAGTGATTTGGTCATGTTCTGCTCCTGTGTGTGATGGCGTCTCATCAACAACCGCCGTCATTCCGGGGCGTGAGCAGCCACAGCTGCGAGCGAGCCCGGAATCCATAACCACCACAGGGAGTTTGTCATTCGGGCCCGCGCAAGAGCGCGTCCCGGAATGACAAACTCCAGGCCTGCTACTTCGGCGCGTCCGCAAA
>JAQGJF010000723.1 GCA_028290765.1 Tardiphaga sp. | reverse complement strand
TGCTCAAGCGCCGCCTTGAACTCGTCGGCAAGGCGCCCATGGGTCACAAGTACTAGACCTATCATCGGAAACTCCTCGTGGGTGCTTTTGGTGCACCGCACGAAACGGCCACTTTGACCATCCAGAGCCCCTATGCAAGAGGGCTCTTTGCGTTTCTCCCGAAAATTGCGGAGGTATGGGGAGCCGACGCTGATCTAATCCGTGGCGATTGTGGGGCTTATATGGTTACCAATTCCCTTCGAGCAATCGCTGAAATGTCGCACGTGGACATAACCCTCGATTGTCGTCAGCGCCGCTGCAACCAGGGGAAGCGGTGAGTAGCCTGCTTTTACCGGAATTCGCGCCAGTTTCACTCCGGCAATAGTCGTATGCAGCGCTTCCGGCGGCGGCAGGCGCTCGGCGTCGTCGGCGTCGAGATCGACCACCAGGCCGATAATGGCCTCGGGTGCAAAGTCGCAGCGGCGGATGCCGAGCCCCCGGATCTCGATCAGGCCGGCCAGGGCATCGGCTGGTCGGACCACCAGTTGATCTTGCTTTGCCTCCAGCGTGACGCGGTCGTCGCCGACCAGCAGGGTGGCCGGTATCTGTCCGGCGCGGCCGGCAAGGATGAGATCGAACGCCAGGCGGGATTTGCCGGCGCCGGACGGGCCGCGGATCAGCACCGCGCGGTCTCCCACCAGCACGGCCGAGGCATGGATGCTGGCTCCGACCGGATCGGTCACGGCGAGGGCAGCCGCACCACGAAGCGGGCGCCGGCAACGCTCGCCTCGCCGTCGGTGCCATCCGGGCCGGCGCGGTTCTCGGCCCAGACCCGCCCGCCATGGGCTTCGATGATCTGTTTCGAAATCGACAGGCCCAGCCCGGAATTCTGGCCGAATCCCTGGTGCGGGCGGTCGGTATAAAACCGCTCGAAAATTCGCTCCAGGGCATCGTCGCGGATGCCTGGCCCGTCATCGTCGACCACGATCTCGATTTCGGATCGGAGCCGCCGGCAGACCAGGCGCACTTTGCCGCCCTTGCTGGAAAACGACTGGGCGTTCGTCAACAGATTGGAGACCACCTGGCCGAGACGGGAATCGTGGCCCGGCACCGAGAAGGCGTCGCTGGGACTTCCGCCTTCGAAACGGGTTTCGACGGTGACGTCATGGCCGAGCCGGGTTTCATTGCAAACCGAGGTGAGGGTGGTGAGCAGGCGGCGAATATCGACCGGGGCGACGTCCTGGCGCTGCAATTCGGCATCGAGACGGCTGGCGTCGGAGATATCCGAGATCAGCCGGTCGAGCCGTTTGACGTCGTGTTCGATCACGGCCAGCAACCGGGAGCGGCTGTTCTCGTTGCGGGCCAGCGGCAGCGTCTCGACTGCCGAACGCAGCGAGGTCAGCGGGTTTTTCAGTTCATGCGAGACGTCGGCGGCGAACCGCTCGATCGCCTCGATGCGGTTGTAGAGCGCGTCGGTCATGTCGCGCAATGCGCCGGACAAATGGCCGATCTCGTCGCGGCGCCGCGTGAAGTCGGGAATCTCGACGCGGGTCCGGATCCGGCGCCTGACCCGCTCGGCGCTGTCGGCGAGCCGCCGCACCGGGCCGGCGATGGTCGAGGCGAGCAGCAGCGACAGCACGATCATCACCGCCGCCGCGACGCCGAACACCTTGAGGATGGCCAGCCGTTCGGCCGTGACCATCTGGTCGATGTCGTCGCCCTGGGTCGAGAGCATCAGCGCACCGTGCACGGCGCGGAAGCGCTGCACCGGCACCGCGACCGAGACGATCACCTCGCCGCGCTCGTTGATGCGCACCATGCTGCTCTTCTGGCCATCCAGGGCCTGCTGCACCTCGTGGTAGCCTTTGCCGTTCTCCGGCCCGAGCTCGCGATACAGCGGCAGGTCGCCGCGATTGAGCCAGGTGCGGACCGCGATCATCGCCCGCTCCGCGATGCCCGGCTTGTCGACCGTGGGGGGCGGCAGTTCGAAGCGCAGCACGTCGCCGCGGCCGTACAGGCTGCGGCTGTCGAGGATCATCCCGCCGCCGAGATCGAAAATCCGGGCGCGGGTCTTGGTTGGCGAGATCAGCCGCCGCAGCACCGGCGCGACGCGCTCGGGATTGATCGGAAAATCCAGCCCGGAAAACTCGTCGGGCGCGCCATAGGTTTCGCCGGGCTTGAGGTCCAAGAGGCGATCGGGATCGATGGTGATGGTGTTGGTCTCAACCGTGGCCGACGCCGCGATCGCGCCGGCGATGATTTCGGCCTGCACCAAAAGGCTTTGCGCCCGGGCGTCGATCAGGCCGGCCCGGAATTGCGACAAATACAGGATGCTGGCCACCAGCGCGATCAGGCCGGCGAGGTTCAGCGAAACGATGCGGCGGGTCAGGCTCGAGAAGCTGAGCGTGAAGAAGAATTGCCCGGCCCGGCGCAGCCAGCCGAACGGACGCTGCCAGCCCGGTGTCGCGCGGCCGGCATTGCGATCCGGAATGAGGGCCGGCAAAGCCGCCCCGGATTCCGGGCTTCGATCAAGCTGCGTTCGATCAAGCAATGGCCAAAACTGCCCGGTTGTTTCCGATTGCTCCCACGAGGGAGCCGTGTCGTTTGCATCCTACCCCAGAGCGGCGGGGTCGTCAGTGACCAAAACCCGAGAGCGTTGATCGCTTCAGGTTTCCTTGAAGCGATAGCCCACGCCGTAAAGGGTTTCGATCATCTCGAAGTCGTCGTCCACCACCTTGAATTTCTTGCGCAGCCGCTTGATGTGGCTGTCGATGGTGCGGTCATCGACATAGACCTGATCGTCATAGGCCGCGTCCATCAGCGCGTTGCGGCTTTTCACCACACCGGGGCGGGTGGCCAGCGCCTGCAGGATCAGAAACTCGGTCACGGTCAGGGTGACCGGCTCGTTCTTCCAGGTGCAGGTGTGACGCTCCGGGTCCATTCGCAACAGCCCGCGGTCGAGCGCCTTGGCGTCGGTTTCCTTCGGCACGGCGGTCGGGTCTTTCGGCGCGGCGCGGCGCAGCACCGCCTTGACGCGCTCGACCAGCAGGCGCTGCGAGAACGGTTTGCGGATGAAATCGTCGGCGCCCATTTTGAGGCCGAACAATTCGTCGATCTCTTCATCCTTGGAGGTGAGAAAGATCACCGGCAGATCCGACTTCTGGCGCAGCCGCCGCAGCGTCTCCATGCCGTCCATGCGCGGCATCTTGATGTCGAGGATCGCAAGGTCGGGCGGGCTGGTGCGGAAACCATCCAGCGCCGACGCGCCATCTGTATAGGTCATGATCCGGTAGCCTTCGGCTTCCAGCGCGATCGATACGGATGTGAGAATGTTGCGGTCGTCGTCGACCAGGGCGATTGTGGGCATGTGCCTGCTTTCAGAAACGGTGTGGCTGAAACGGCGAACAATCCAGCGATGCGCCGTATAATAAGGCCTCGAACACGGTCAACGAGCAATGCAAGCTGGGCTGAAG
>JAQGJF010000866.1 GCA_028290765.1 Tardiphaga sp. | reverse complement strand
GAGCCTGCTGGACCGATGCACGGCGACCGGGACTTGCCCAAAAATCTTCGAAACCTTCGGCGCCAGCGAGTACAATGCCAGGCTGATGACGGTCGCGGAGACCGGTACCGACGGCAAGGCCGATCTTCCCTTGCCGGCAAATGTGCGGCGTTACTATTTCCCCGGCACCACGCATGGCGGAGGGGCCGGCGGCTTCGGCCTGGCGTCTCGCCCGGCCGCGGGTTGCGTTCTGGCGCAAAACCCCAATCCCGAAGACGAGACCATGAACGCGTTGCAGGCGGCGCTGGTCGACTGGGTCGTGCAAGCCACGGAGCCACCGCCCAGCATCTATCCGACACTGGGCGGTGGCGATCTGGTGCCCAACACGATGAACGCCATGCGTTTCCCGTCCATCCCAGGCGTGCCGCCGCCGACCGGCATGGCGGTCGGGCTGTTCGACTATGATTTTGGCAGCAAGCTGGACTATGTGAATTTCTCGGGCGTCATCACGCGACAACCGCCGGCGATCAAACAGACCATCCCGGCCCTGATGCCGCGCGTCAATCAGGACGGCAACGAAGGAACCGGCGTGGCATCGGTGCTGCATCAGGTGCCGCTCGGCACCTATACCGGATGGAACGCGACGGCTTCAGGGTTTTTCAAGGGGCAGCCCTGCGGTGGTGGCCTGACCGGGGGTTACATCCCATTCGCCAAGTCGAAAGTCGAACGTGACGCTGCGGGTGATCCCCGGCCCTCATTGGAAGAACGATACGGCACGCAAGCGGGCTACATCTGCGCGGTGAAGAAAGTAGCCACGCAAGAAGTCGCGCGCCGGTTTCTTAGAACGGAAGACGCCGGTCGCCTGATCGCAGAAGCCTCGGCGGTCGATAATTTCTCGGATATTCCGCCGAGCCCGGAGAGAGACAAGGTGGCCAGGGCGCTCTGTGCGCTCTCACCGCAGGATGACTTTAAGCTGAATCGGGATAGCTAACTTCGTCATTGCGAGGAGCACTTGCGACGACTGCGTCCGCCGAAGCTCGAAGAGCGAAGGAGGAAGCAATCCAGTTCTTGCTTCTAGGCTCCTGGATTGCTTCGCTACGCTCGCAATGACGAGGCTGATGTTACCGATTTAGCCTAATATCATCCTGCCCTAGAGCCGCTAATCTGGTCGCGGTGAGCGTCGTCATGGTCTGGCGATGAAACCACGGCTGAACTAGGATGTGACCTCGATAAATAAAAAGACGAAGGGGGAACGCCATGCCGTGGGTCATTTTTGCGATTGTCGCCATCTTGCTGGTTCTTCCGCCGTCGGCCTCGGCCGAGAGCGGGCAAAAATGGGTCGCGAGCTGAACCGGCTCGGTGCAGGGACCCTACCCCGTCGGCAATCCGTCGGCTCAACCGGACCAGCGGTTTGCGTTTCCGTCCGCCGAGACCGGCGCGAAAGATCAGACCTTCCGCCTGATTCTCCGGCCATCCATTTGGGGAAAGCAGGCCAGGATGCGCTTCAGCAACGCCTTCGGGACCCAACCGGTGACCATCGACGGCGCGTTCGTCGGGCTGCAACTCGGTGGGCCAGCCCTGGTCAAAGGGACCAATCGACCGATCACATTCGCCGGCAAAACCAGCGTGATCGTGCCGGCGGGCCAGTCGATCTGGAGCGATCCGGCCGGCTTGGGTTTTGTCCGCGATCCGGATGCTGCCGAATTGGCCGGACGAAAGCTTGCCGTCAGTTTTCATGTCGGCGGCGAAAGCGGCCCGATGACCTGGCACGCCAAGGCCTTGACGACATCCTATGTCACCGCGCCGGGTGCCGGCGCCAAAGGCCAGTCTGAAGACGAAGCCGCTTTCGCCTTCAGCACCGCATCCTGGTTCTTTCTGGATGCCGTCGAAATGAAGATGCCTTCCGACAGTTTCGCCGTGGCGGCTTTCGGTGATTCCATTACCGACGGCACCGCGTCCACCATGAACGGCGACGATCGCTGGCCTGATGTGCTGGCGCGCCGGCTGCGCGCGCTCCACGGCAATCGCATTGCGGTGGTCAACGCCGGCATCGGCGGCAACCAGATTGCGGGTCCCGCGGAATATGGGCCGTTGAAGCCGTTCGCGGGAGGGCCCGCAGCCGAACAGCGGCTCGATCGCGATGTGCTCGCTCTGTCAGGTGTCTCCGCCATGATCTGGTTCGAAGGCATCAACGACTTCAGCAAGAACGGCAATGCCTCGGTCGATGCCGTGACGGGTACATTGAAACGGAGCGTGGCCGCCCTGCGCGCGCGTCGGCCCGATATGGTCATCATCGGAGCCACCGTCGTCACCGCCCTTGGCAGTTCGAGCGCCGCCCACGGTTCCCCGGAACAGGACGACAAGCGCAAAGCGCTGAACGATTTCATTCGGACGTCAAATCTGTTTGACGGCGTTATCGACTTTGACAAGGCTGTCATCGACACGTCGACCGGCGGTCTCAAGCCGGAATTCGTGCCTGAAAGCACCACCGGCGGAACCGGCGACAAGCTGCACCCAAACCGGACCGGGTATTTGGCCATGGCGCAGGCGATCGATTTGAGCCTGTTCAAGCCCAGGCGGGAGGCGCGGCGCTAAAGATTTTCCGATCCCGCCAGCGCCGCCGCACCCATCGCCGCCGCGATCACCGCCATGTCATGTTCGGAAATCTCGAACAGGCCGAAGCGCAGCTGGAAGCCCCAGTTGCGCCCGGCCGTCGTGAATTCGAGGTGGCCCAGCAGCGGCTTGATCGGCGCCTCCACGGCGGCGCGCCAGTCGACGTCACGGCGGAACGGGCAGAAGCCGCCGCCCGTATCCGCCTGGGCACCGCCACTCATCCTGCAGGGGTCGCGCCTTTTTCTCGCTGCCCAAGTGCCGCCTCAAAACGCCTTGGGCAATCCCGCTTGGCGCAAGATGGCATTCGCGGTGTGGCGGCTGGAAATACCGACGGGTACCGGGAAATTCCGCTGGGTGATTGGGCTGTGCCAAATTTCATGGCTACCGCGTCCTTGCCGGATCAATGTGCAACCGGCAGCACGTAACAGCTCACGCAACGCCCGATCGAACTGCGGGGCCATTTAGTCCAGGGCCGGTTCGGCTTCGCGTAGCGCTGTGATCTGCAAGAACAACTGCTCCGGCGCAATATCCGGGTGATTATCCGGCAACAGGTCGAGTGCCATCGCGGAAATCTTGGCGAGCAATTCATCGAGTGTCGGCGCATCCGCTGCCGCCGGAATGTCGTCGCAGTGCCCGCTCCAAACCGATGCCTCGGAATCCCAACCGGCTGAGATCGTGAAGATCACAGGTTTCGACATTTCAGCTCCTTCGCTCGCGACAACAGACGACGTCGCTCGAGCCTTTATATTTAATAGCACATTCCGAATTTAATAGCACATTCCGACCAGCACCACGAGGCCTTCCGCCAAAAACGGGCGCCGCCCACACCTCACACCCCATCCAGCACAATCACCGTCGGCGCCGACGGCAGCGTCTCCCGCGAAATCCTCAGCGTCCGCTCGATCCTCTGATCGATCACAAAATCCTGGCCGATCTTGCGCAGGAATTCGTCGAGCGGCGTCATGAAGCGGTGCATCGGCAGCACCACTGAGGCGCGCAGGCGTTTGGTGATGTCGGAGATGCCGTCGAGCGACATGGTGTAGGCGCCGTCGATCGGCACCATCACGATGTCGAGCCGGCCGATCGCCGCGAAATGACTGTCGTCGAGCTTGACGTGCAGGTGGCCGAGATGGCCGATGCAGAGCCCGCCGACCTCAAAGATGAAGATCGAATTGCCGTCCTTGATCATCTCGCCGCTGCCATTGTCGAACAGATAGCGGCGGATGTCGGTGGTGACGTTGCGGATCAGCACGTCGCCGAAACGGCGGTTGATCTGCGCCGGCTTTCCGTCATCGCCCCAGCCGTGCAGCACGTTCGGGATGGCTGGATCGGGGTACAGCGTGTAGTGCGTGCTGTGGGCGCGATTCATGGTGACGACATCGGGCAGTCGGCCGATCGGGTAGGCGCCGTTGTAATCGGTCGCGATCCGCACGCCGCCCGGCGTGTCGATGATATAGGTCGAATGGCCGGCATAGGTGATGGCCACCTCGTCGGTCTTCGCCGCGGCCGTGCGCAGGCTGACCGGCGTCGCGCGCGGCATGCCGTTCGCCATCGCCAGGCACTCGCTGGCGCGCGAGGCATCCTGCGCCGCGGCGGGTCCGATCAGGAAGCCCAGGAAGGCAGCGGCGGCGGCAAAGGATCGCACCATGGCGGGAGTCTCGGTGAGGCTGGAAGAGACTGTAGCGCGCAATCCGACGGCCGTCATGACGCAATGATGCGCAAGTGGAGCTTGATTGAGGGGGCGTCGGTTCTATTGCGTTCGCGACTTGACGGGTGTGCTCCCCTCCCCCTTGCGGGGTACGGATCGAGCTCCGCTCGTCTCGCCCCCGAAAGGCGGAGGGAGAAGAGCCCCGCGTCAATGCACCGCCTGGAATACCGGCTCCGCTGCCGTCGGGATTAACCTTTTGCTAACCGGTATTGCTAACGGTACTTCCACTTGCATGCGGTATCCATTTCGCCAGGGAGTGGAATCATGCGCAGGCGGCTTTTCGGAAGGGGCCTCGGCGGTCGCCTTCACGAAACGGAGGCCGACACGACCGGTATTACCGACCTTGATGCTCCGGCGCGGCGGAATCCGATCCGCTGGCTGATCGTTTGCGGCGCGGTGCTGATCGCGGGCATCGTCATCGGTATCGCGATGATGGTCGGCAACTTCCGCGAGCGCGCGCTGCACAGCGGCGAGCGCGAGCTGGAAAACACCGTGCTGCTGCTGGCGCGCCACTACGACCGCCAGCTCGAGGATTTCGAAGCCATCCAGAAAACCGTCGGCCAGCAGGCCTCCGCGGGGATCAATTCGGCCGACGCCTTCGCACGCCGGATGTCGGGCGAAGACACCCATCTGATGCTGAAGGCGAAGATCACCGGCACATCCGACGTCGCCGGCGTCAACCTGTTCAATGCCGATGGCGTATTGATCAACACGTCGGAAGTCTGGCCGGCGCCCACCGTCAATATCGTCGACCGCACGTTCTTCAAGACCTTCAAATCGGGTCCGGCTTCGACGGCAACGATGATCGAGATGGTGCGCGGCCGGTTCAACGGTCAGTGGGCGATCGTCATCGCGCGCAGGATCAGCGGTGAAAACGGCGAATTCCTCGGCGTGATCACCCGGGCCGTCGTCCCTGAAACGATCGAGAACTTCTTCGCGTCGGTGGCGCTTGGGCAGAGTGCCGCGATCACGATCTTTCACAATGACGGGACGATGCTGGCCCGCTACCCGCATGCCGCGGGGATGATCGGGAAGCCGTTTCCGATCGATCCGTTGTTCAGCCAGAAGGGACCGCCCGCCGACCACGGAACCATTCGCCTGACGAGTCCGATCGACGGCAACGACAAGCTGGCGTCCGGACGGAGGTTGAGCAACTATCCGCTTTCGATCCTGGCAACGATGACGATATCGGCCGCGCTGGCCGACTGGTACGGCCAAACCCGGCTCCTGATCGGCGTCGCCGCGCTGTCGGCGCTGGTCATTACCATCATCCTGTTCTTCATCGTGCGACAATTGACGCAGCAGCACGAGGCCGCGCAGCGCCGGCTGGCGTTGGAAAAACGCCGGCTCGATACCGCCGTCAACAACATGACGCAGGGCCTGCTGCTGTTCGATTCGGAGCAGCGCCTCGTGATCTCCAACCAGCGCTATATCGAGATGTTCGGCGTCTCGCCGGACGTGGTCAAACCGGGGCTCACCATTCAGGGCCTGTTGCAGCATCGCAAGGAAACCGGAACGTTCACCGGTAACATCGATGAATATTGCGCGATCTTCCTCGCCAGGATGGCGAAGGGCGAAATTTATCAAACCGTCCTCGACACCGCCGGCGGCCGGTCGGTTCAGGTGCTGTACCGCCCGCTGGCCGACGGCGGCTGGGTCACCACGCTCGAAGACACCACGGAGCGCCGGCGCGCCGAGGAGCGGATCGCCCACATGGCGCATTACGATGCGCTGACCGGCCTGCCGAACCGGGTGCTGTTCCGCGATCTCCTCGAAAAGGAACTGGAAAAGACCCGGCACGGCGAACAATTCGCGGTGCTCTATATCGACATCGATGAATTCAAGAGCGTCAACGACTCGCTCGGCCACCCGGTCGGCGACGAGCTGTTGAAAGCGGTGGCTTCCCGGCTGAGCGACTGTGTCCGCCAGACCGATTTCGTGGCCCGGCTCGGGGGCGACGAGTTCGCCGTCGTTCAAACCGATATCCGGCATCCGGCGGATGTCAAAGCGCTGGTCACCAGCCTCTACCAGGCGATCCGCGAGCCCTACGAATGCCTGGGTCACCGGCTCGTGACCGACGCCAGTATCGGCATCGCCCTGGCGCCGCAGGACGGCACCGATCTGGATCAGTTGCTGAAGAACGCGGATCTGGCGATGTACGGCGCCAAGGGCGATGGACGCCGAACCTATCGGTTCTTCGAACCGAACATGGACGCCCATGTGAAGGAGCGCCGCACCCTGGAACTGGATCTGCGCCAGGCGGTGACTGACGGGGAATTCGAGCTCTATTACCAGCCCGTGGTCGATCTTCGCAGCAACGACATCTCCGGCTGCGAAGCCCTGTTGCGCTGGCGCCATCCGGTCCGCGGCATGATCTCGCCCGAGGAATTCATCCCGGTGGCGGAGGAAACCGGCCTGATCGGCCAGCTCGGCGAATGGGTGATCAATACGGCCTGCGCCGAAGCCGTAACCTGGCCCGATGACATCAGGATCGCGGTCAACATTTCGCCGGTCCAGTTCAGGAGCCACACTCTGGCGCTGAAGGTCGCGGCCGCGCTGGCGGCGTCCGGCCTCCCCGCCTCCCGGCTGGAGCTCGAAATCACCGAGACGGTGCTGATCCGCGACGACGCCGCCGCGCTCGCGACCCTGCACCAGCTTCGCGCCATCGGGGTGCGCATCGCGCTCGACGATTTCGGCACCGGCTATTCGTCGCTGAGCTACCTGCAGCGCTTTCCGTTCGACAAGATCAAGATCGACCGCTGCTTCGTCAATGAAATCGCGGAGGCCGACGGCTCGTCGTCGATCGTGCAGGCGGTCGTCAACATCGCCAAGGCCCGCAACATGACGACGACGGCGGAAGGCGTCGAGACCGAGCAGCAAAAGCAACTGCTCCACAGCCTCGGCTGCACCGAAATGCAGGGCTTTCTGTTCAGCCCGCCAAGGCCGGCCGACGACATCCGGCGGCTGTATTTTGCGCGCCATAAAGGCGCCGCGGCGGTGCGGTCGTTGTCCGGGGTGTCGCGGGGCTGACTGCTTCGGAGGAATTGATATAAGTCTCCGTCATGGCCGGGCTTGTCCCGGCCATCCACGCCTTTCTTCGCTCCGATGCCTTCAAGACGTGGATGCGTAGCAACTCGGCACAGCCGAGTTGCGTCCTACTCGACGATCCAAGCCGGAATCA
>JAQGJF010000632.1 GCA_028290765.1 Tardiphaga sp. | reverse complement strand
GGCCGGCGCCGACCAGATCGGCGGCGCCGACTACACGTTCGATTGCACCGGCAATGTCACGGTGATGCGGCAGGCGCTGGAAGCCTGCCATCGCGGCTGGGGCCAGTCGATCGTGATCGGCGTCGCGCCGGCGGGCGCCGAGATTTCGACGCGGCCGTTCCAGCTGGTGACCGGGCGGGTCTGGAAGGGTTCGGCGTTCGGTGGCGCCCGCGGCCGCACCGACGTGCCCAAAATCGTCGACTGGTACATGGACGGCAAGATCCAGATCGATCCGATGATCACGCATGTGATGCCGCTCAGCGAGATCAACAACGCCTTCGAACTGATGAAGCGCGGGGAATCGATCCGCGGCGTGGTGACGTTCTAGGGATGGGATGGACCTTGTAGCCCGGATGAGCGCAGCGACATCCGGGGCTGACCTGCCGGTGCGTTGCTTCCCGGATATCGCTGCGCTCATCCGGGCTACGAGTTGACCGATAGGGATACATTCCGATGCAGTTGCAATTCGCCACGGTGGACGTGTTCACCGCCGACCGGTTCAGCGGCAACCCGCTCGCCGTGGTGCTGAACGCGCAGGGCCTGTCGGGCGCACAGATGCAGGCCATCGCCGCCGAATTCAACCTGGCGGAAACCACCTTCGTGCTGCCGCCGAAGGACAGCGCACACACCGCCGAGGTGCGGATCTTCACCCCGCGCTACGAGATGCCGTTTGCCGGGCATCCCAATGTCGGCACGGCTTTCGTGCTGGCCCGCGCCGGCTCCAGCTACGGTCGCCCCATCGCCGGCGACCAGGTGATGTTCGAGGAAAAGGCCGGCCTGGTCCCGATCTCGCTGCTCCGGGATGGCGGAAGCGTCGTGGGGGCACAACTGGCCTCGCCGCAGCCGCTGTCGGTGGGCGCGGAAATTCCGGCCGAGCTGATCGCGTCGGCCTGTTCGCTGTCTTCAGACGATGTCGAAACCGGCAACCATCGGCCCTGCATCGCTTCCTGCGGCGCGGCCTTCATCCTGGCCGAGTTGAAGAGCGCCGCCGCGCTCGCCCGCGCGCTGCCGCGCGGCGATGTGTTCCGTCAGGAGGTCGCACAGCATCCGGCGACCAGCATACTGATTTACACCCAGGTCGATGAAGGCAGCATCGACATCCGCGCCCGGATGTTCGCGCCGCATCACGGCATTCCCGAAGACCCTGCCACCGGCAGCGCCAATGTCGCGCTGATCGGGCTGTTGGCCAAGCTGCGCCCGGAAGCGGATCTGCGGCTGGTGAGGAAAATCGCCCAGGGCGTCGAGATGGGGCGGCCGAGTCTGCTGGAAGCCGTGGCTGAGAAGCGCGGCGGCGTGGTGGTCGCGACTTACATCGGCGGGCGGTGCGTGCCGGTGATGGCTGGGGTGATTGAGCTAAGTTGACGGCCTCGTAGGATGGGTTGAGCGCAGCGATACCCATCATGTGCGGTATCTGCGGTCGAGATTGTGATGGGTTTCGCTTCGCTCAACCCATCCTACGAGTCTTGCCTTACGCCCTATTCGCAGTTCACCATCCACGGGATGCCGAACTGGTCGACGCACATGCCGAACCGCCTCGCCCAGAACGTCTGCGCGATCGGCATGGTCACGACGCCGCCTTCGGCGAGCGCGTGAAATTTCTGTTCGGCTTCCGCAGGATCGCTGATCTGGAGCGACACCGAAAACCCTTGTGGCTTGTTGAAATGGCCGGGAGGCGCGTCGGACGCCATCAGCACCTCGCCGTCGATCGACATCTTGGCGTGCATGATCTTCTTGTGCCATTCGACCGGGGTGTGTTCGGCAGCCGGCGTTCCTTCATGCGGCAACATCGCTTCGATCTCGCCGCCGAGCACCTTCGCATAATATTTGAACGCGGCTTCGCAATTGCCGTCATAGAACAGATAGGGATTGACCTGCATGGGTTGTTCCTCCGTTGGTTAAGTCGAGAAGCTGGTTCTACCGCAGCGCCATCATCACGCCACCGGTGACAGCATTGTGTCGGCGGCCCGGTTTTCGGTGAGGCGCTTGAGATTGGACAGACCGACCGCAAAGTCCTTGCCGACCATGTTGTCCATATTGATAAACACATGCATGATCTTCCCCATGAACGGACACGGGCCATGCATCAGCCAGGTGACATGGGTGGCATCGCCCCGCGGCAGCATGGTGAATTCCGCGGTGTTGTGGGCCTCGAACGGCTTGTAGAAGTCGAGCTTGATGATGATCCTGGCCGGGACGGCCGCTTCCATGATCTCCATGCGGCCGGTGCCGACATTCTTGTCGCCTTCCCAGCCATAGACGGCGCCCTTACCGCTGGCCGCGCCGCTGAAACTGCGCCGCATCGCCGGGTCCCTGCCTTCATAGGGCGACCAGGACTTCCATTGATGAAAATCGTTGATCAGCGGAAAGATGTTTTCCGGCGGCGCGTGAATGTCGACCTCGCGCCGGACGCTGAACGTGTCGGGCTTCATGGCCGCCAGGATCAGAACCGCCGCGATGGCGAGTGCGAGAATGACGGCAATGACAGCAATAATCTCGAACATGGATACCTCCGTAGTTTTGAAATCAACGATGAATGGATGTCGATCGGAGCCGCCGCAGCGGAATTAGCGCGCGCAGCGCCGCATCGCGCAGATAAAGTCCACCCCATGCCATCA
>JAQGJF010000529.1 GCA_028290765.1 Tardiphaga sp. | reverse complement strand
CCGGTGGCGGCAAGCCCGAGGGCGAGGTGCTGGTGGCGATCGACCGCGACCTCGGCGGCATGGAGAAATTGCAGACCGATTTCAACGCGGCGGGCGCGCGTCAGTTCGGCTCGGGCTGGGTGTTCGTGACGGTCACCGGCGCAGGCAAGCTCGCGATCGAGAACCGGCCCAATCAGGACACACCGCTGATGGACAACAAGCGCGTGTTGTTCGGCAACGACGTCTGGGAGCACGCCTATTACCTGACCTACCAGAACCGCCGTCCGGATTATCTCAAGGCATGGTGGAACACCGTGAACTGGAGCGAGATCGGCAAGCGTTACGCCGCCGCCAAGGCCGGCACGCTCGGCGTGTGAAGTCGCGCCGTGCGGCTTCGCATAAACTCTCAGCGAGCCATTCCGCGCTGCGCGCTTTCTAACAGGATATTTAATTGCGAGAGGTGACGTTTTCCGCTTCGCTTGAGTGACAGCGGGTTGCAGCCGGCAGCGCCGGAACTTGCCCTGAGCCGATACCTTGGAAAGGTGATCCATGGGAACTGACGATGGCATGAGCAAGGTTCCCGCGGTCACATTGGGCTTCTGGATCATCAAGATCATCGCGACCACGCTGGGAGAGACCGGCGGCGACGCGGTGTCGATGACGCTGAACTGGGGATACGCGCTCAGCAGTATATTGTTTATCGGCATTTTCGTCGTCGCGGTCGCCGCGCAGATCGCGGCCAAATCGTTCCGTCCGTTTTTGTATTGGCTGGTCATCATTGCCACCACGACCGCCGGGACCACATTGGCGGATTTTGCCGATCGTTCGCTGGGCGTCGGCTATCCCGGCGGCTCGTTGATCCTGTTCGCGCTTCTGCTGGCCTCCCTGGGAGTCTGGTATTGGCAGGCCGGTTCCATTTCGGTCGACACTGTCGCCTCGCCACGCATCGAGGTATTCTACTGGACCGCGATCCTGTTCTCGCAAACCTTGGGCACCGCGCTCGGCGACTGGATGGCCGACTCCAATGGGCTCGGTTATGAGCGCGGCGCGCTGGTGTTTGCCGCCGGCCTGGTGGTGGTCGCGGCGGCCTATTTCTTCACCGGCGCCTCACGCACGCTGTTGTTCTGGAGCGCGTTCATTCTCACCCGCCCGTTGGGCGCCACGGTCGGTGATTTTCTGGACAAGCCGGTCGCCAATGGCGGCCTGGCCTTCGGCCGTTTTGATGCTTCAGCGATCCTGGCGGGGCTGATCGTCGCCCTCATCGTCATGCTGCCGCAGCGCGCCGGCAAGCATCCCGCCGCTCAGGAGATCTGAAGGCCATCAACAGCGATGCACATCCGATGTCGGAAGCGGCTTCAATGGACGATCGTCGCAGCTGCGACCTTCGCGCTGTTGCGCCCCGCCTGGGCCGGTCCTCCTTATGTGTCCGACGATCCTCAGCCGACCGATTACAAACACTTCGAGATCTATTCATTCACCAATGGCACGGCCACGCGCGGCGGTGTCAGCGGGGCCTCGGGGATCGATTTCAACTACGGCGCCGCGCCCGACCTGCAATTGACGGCGACCCTCCCTATCGGCTTCGATCGCCCGACAGGTGGGAAGACCAGCTTCGGCCTCAGCAATATCGAGCTCGCGGCAAAATACCGTTTCCTGCACCAGGACTCGTTCGGCCTCGACGTCAGCATATTTCCGCGGATATTTCTGCCGAGCGGCTCCGGCGCGGTGGGCAACAGCGCGCCCGCGCTGCTGCTGCCGATCTGGGTGCAGAAGGATTGGGCCGGCGGCTGGTCGGCCTTTGGCGGCGGCGGCTGTGTCGTCAGCCCACAGCCGTCACAGAATTTCTGCATCACCGGGGGCGTGGTGACGTATCAGATCCTGCCCAAGCTGCAGGTCGGCACCGAGCTGTTTCATCAGACCGCCGATCGCGCCGGCACGCCGGCCTCGACCAGCCTCGGCGTCGGTCTTCGCTACGACATCAACGAGACCTATCACCTGCTGGGCTATGTCCGGCGCGGCATCCAGAATGCCAGCGAAACCGATCAGGTCTCCTGGTACGCGTCGGTCTTGTTCACATTCTGATGCTGCATAATAGTGAGTGGGCCTTTTGCAACGGAGCCAAGGATGAAATTGATCGACCATAGTTTCGTTGCGCCGGGTCGCTTTCATGACAGCGGAAAGTCTGTGCGATGATGTCATGGGCAGTCGCCGCGCCGGCCATCTCCGCCGCCTTCCTGGCCTCGCTGGTCGAGGCGGTCGAAGCGCTCACCATCGTGCTGGCGGTCGGCACCGTTCGCGGCTGGCGTCCCGCGGGGCTTGGCGCCGTAGCGGGCCTCGTGTTGCTCGCTATTATCGTTCTCCTGTTGGGCCCTGTGCTGGACCGGGTGCCGCTGCATCTGGTGCAGCTGGCGATCGGGGTGCTGCTGCTGCTGTTCGGCATGCGCTGGCTCCGAAAAGCGATCCTGCGCGCCGCCGGCATCATTGCCCTGCACGATGAAATAACGGCCTATGCGCGCGAGACCGCCGAGCTGCGCGGGCAGGATCGTGGGCGCGGGACGCAGCTCGATTGGTTCGCGATGCTGGCGAGCTTCAAGGCCGTGGTGCTCGAAGGACTCGAAGTCGTGTTCGTCGTGATTGCCGTGGGCGCCGGACGAGGGATGATGGTCCCTGCAAGCCTCGGGGCGCTGGCGGCCTGCGTGCTGGTGGCGGGGGCCGGGTTTGCTCTTCACAAGCCGCTGGCCCGGGTTCCCGAAAACACCCTGAAATTTGCCGTCGGCGTCATGCTTTCGGCCTTTGGGGTGTTCTGGATCGGAGAGGGGCTCGGTGTCCCCTGGCCCGGTGAAGATTTTGCGATCATCGCTTTCGCCGTGCTGTTCCTGGTGGTTGCCTTGGCGGGCGTGGCCATCGCACGGCGCCCAGGCCATGCGGTCGTGCAATGAGCGCGCTCATCGCCTTTGGCCGGGAATTGGCCGGACTGTTCGTGGATGATGGATCGCTGGCGCTGGCGATCCTTGGCATCATCGCGGTCGCGGCGCTGCTGGCAAGGCTGCTGCCGGACCAGCCGCTGGTGGCAGGCGCCATCCTGCTGTTCGGCTGCCTCGGCGCGCTGATCGCCAACGTGGCGCGGGCGGCGCGAAGCAAGCCTGCTCCATAAAAAAAGAGGGGCAGGCCAGATAAAACGGTTAGGCCACGGTTGTTTTTGGCCAGACGAGGCACTCTGCACCGAACGGGCCGATACCCCAAGGAGCGTCGGCCCAGACGTTCGGGCCAGGTGCCCGATGCGGTGTGTTAGGCGGCTTTCCTGATGAGCCCCAGCTGCGTCAAGGCTGCGACGCCGTCATCGAGGCCGATTTCCTCGACGATCTTGCCGTCCTTGAGTTTGAGCACCGTCGTTCCCGTGAACTTCATCTTGCGGCCGGTGTTGGCGGGCAGCGATCCCGCCAGGAAGTCGCTGAAGGCCGGGCCGGTATGCGTGCCGCCGCCTTCCCAACGGCCGACGACGTAGTCGCCTTCCGCTATCAGGTCGGCCGCACCCCAGAAGTTGAGGTCCGGGAAAGCCTTCCGGAAGTCGGTCATGAAAGCCTTGATGTCATCGCGGCCGCGGCGGGGTTCGTGCAGCGAATACTGCAGCAGCATGTCGGGCGCCGCGAGTTCGTCCACGATATTCAGATTGCAGGTCTCTCCCCAGAAGTCCGTGAACCAACGACCTACGATTGCTTTGTTGTCACTTTCCTTCGACATATCGATATCTCCTGTACATATTGTTTTCTCGTCCGATCTAGGGACACGCGGACAGTAGAATTCCACTCTCGCGCCCACACTCCGTTTGTTGACATCGAATTGCATTGGAGGCGTCTCGGTGTGAGTTGAGCGTTACGCCGCGGCCACTTCGCGATTGATCAGCGACCGCTTGCACTGGGCACTGTATCGATGATTCGACAGCGAACCGCTGTTGCCCATCACGCGGTGACAGGGAATGGCGAGCGCGATCGGATTGTCGGCGCAGGCCCGCCCGATCGCTCGGAGCGACTTCGAGCCTGGAACGCGGCACGCCAGCTGTGAGAAGGTAAGCGGGCGACCCGACGGAATGGTGCGGAGCGCATTCCAGACCTTGCGTTGGAAGGGCGTGCCGCGAAGACCCTGGATAGATCATCGTTCACGGCACGTTCGTTGCGGACAAACGTCTCGGCGGGCAGGAGCTTCGCAAGCTCCAGTTCCAGCTCTTCTGCGTTGGTGCCGAGCAGGATTGCGCAAACGCCGACCTGAGTGCGGGCGACGAGCACCCTGCCGAGGTCGCAGTCGGTGACCCCGAACCCGACCGGCTCGGCCACATCGGTACGTTCATGCTTGATAAAATCGTTGGCGATGAAGTTCATCTCTGCTCTCCCGCAAATCTATCCGATGATCGAGAATAGAAACGCGGGGCCCGGCACTCGCTCCGATCCTTCCTTTCAAATTGGAATATAGCGGATGGAAAACGGCCGTCAGAAGCTACGCGTGACTGCCGTCCTTCTTCACGCCCGATAGGTCAAACCTGAATTGTGGAAAACGGCATCCCTGCTTTCGAATCGCGCGATGCCGGCAAGATTCGCGGCAGCGAGGGTCGTCGGTTTCAACACTTCCGCGTTCACTGGGTTCGCGCCCCCTCGCGATCGAGCAATGCTTTCTTGCGCTCGACACCCCAGGCGTAGCCCGACAGGGCTCCGTCGTTCCGAACCACCCGGTGGCACGGGATCGCGACCGCGAGGTTGTTGGCCGCGCAGGCGCCGGCAACGGCACGTACCGCCTTGGGGGATCCGATCCGCTGTGCGATTTCCGTATAGGAGACCGTTTGGCCTACCGGAATTTCCTGCAGAGCCTGCCACACGCGGCGTTGGAACGCCGTGCCGCGGACGTCGAGCGGCAGATCCAGTCCTATCTGGGGCGCCTCGATGAAGCCAACGACGCGCGCCACCAACGCTTCGTAATCCTTGTCCGCGCCGATCAGCTTTGCTTTCGGGAAGCGATCCTGGAGTTCGCGCAGCAGGGCATCGGGATCGTTTCCGAGCAGGATCGACGCGACCCCCTTGGTGCTCGATGCGACCAGGATTGCGCCAAGCGAGGTCTGCCCAACGGCGAAGTGGATTTCCTCGTTCGCCCCACCTGTCCTGAACTGGGTCGGCGTCATGCCGAGCATGTCGGTCGATTTCTCATAAAAACGTCCGCTGGAATTGTAGCCGGCGTCGTAGATCGCCTCGGTGACGCTGCTGCCGCTGACGAGTCCCTCGCGGACCTTGGCCGCACGATGCGCCGCCGCGTAGTCCTTCGGCGTAAGGCCGGTGGCCGCCTTGAAGCTGCGATGGAAATAGCTCGCGCTGCGGCCGACCGCCTCGGCCAAAGCGTTCAGGGACGGCTCCTCCTCGCTGGCTTCGATCAACTTGCAGGCGCGCGACACGATTGCAGCGTTCGCGGTGTCGATCGAGGGCCCGTCCGGATGGCAACGCTTGCACGGCCGGAAACCCGTAGCCTTCGCTTCGGCCAACCTGTTGTGCAGTTGTACGTTCTTCGGATTGGCGGTTCGCGATGGACACGACGGCCGGCAGTAAACGCCCGTCGTCAATACGGAGTACCAGAACATGCCGTCCGCGGTGCGGTCCCGAGCAATAACCCGCGCCCAACGGGGGTCGTTCGTCACGCCGGCTTCGGCCGACTCTCGCGTTTTGTCGGGGATCATCGCATTTATCACGATCGTTCTCTGCTCTAATTGGGTGACCGGGGCGCGTCGTCATGATCGCCGAAGGCGTCATCAGGTCACTCTAGGCTGCGGGCCGGAACCGGCCACCCGATTCCTGATTCAAACGGCAAGTCGCAGTTCGGGCGTTCCGGCCGCATGGCTTCGAGCCAGCTCGTCGATATTTTGCAGGGTCTTGCGCAACCGGCTGCTGGAGGTCGCCAGCGTGTAGGAGAAATAGGCGACCTCGACGCCGATCTCGGCGAACCGCCGTTCCAGGAGGATGCCCTTCTCGGTGCCTTGCCAGTCGTCTCCCTTGAAGAAAACATTGAACCGTAGGTCGCGCCAGATCTCGAGCTTGTCGTCGATCATCGCCCCATGCGCGGCGTCGACATAGCGGCAGTTGCGCACGATCTCGATTCGCTCGACGAGCGGAACGACGGGCGTCACTCCCTTGTGGGCGATGAGGACTTCGTCGGAAACGACGCCGGCAATCAGATAATCGCAGCGCTCCTTGGCGCGCCGAAGCAAATTGAGATGGCCGATGTGAAAGAGGTCGAACGCGCCTGGCGCGTATCCAATTCGGATCATGATGTTGGCTTTCCCTGGAGGTGCCGATGATTTCGTCAGGGCAAATCTAGGATGCCATGCGATGGCGAGCGCTCCGCTTCATGACGCGCAAATCGAATTTGCGCGGACACGGTCATCGGGCCGCACATGGGCGGATGCCGATAGTCTCGGCCCAGCGCATCCTCGACGATAAGGCAATCAGGCCGCTCCCTCGATCCTGCTTTCCGGCGTAAGACCGTGCAACGGTTTGTGCTTGGCAACTCGCGATAAATGCCAGCTCCGTCATTGCGAGCTCTTGCGAAGCAATCCAGAGTCACAAGGAAAGACTGGATTGCGTCGTCGCAAGTGCTCCTCGCAATGACGGAGCTGGCGCTGTGCGCTAATCCAGTCTGTATCGGTCAGTGATCCGTCGCAGATGTGTGTGAAACGCCCAGCCGAGGTTGCAGACGCCGCGGTGATGTTCTTCCGTGTCATCGACCCCATGGACGCGGTGGCGGTGGCTCGCCAAGTGGATCGACGAGATCATCAACTTCCGGAAAGAGATTGCGGGTGTGGAGTAGTCGCGAGAGTTCCAGAGAATCGAGGAACCCTTCCATCCCTGACAATCTGGCCCTTGCCCAATCCACCAGGCGTTGCATTTCCGGCGTGGCCTCATCGTCTGCTTTCCGCTGCGAGATCCACTCGCGTAACTGATCGGCTTGCCGCTCCGTCCGGACAAGCTTCAGGAGCAACGAGGTCCGCTCGCTTTCCCGGGTTTGCCTCGCAGCCGCCATTCTTCGGCGGCGGGCAAGCTCTTCAGCATCAGTTGTGGCGAGACCGATCTTGTTCATGATTTCGGCTCCAATTATTTCGACACCCAAAGCCACATAGAGGCGAATGAGGACGAGCAAGCGATCCGTTTCTTGCTTTCAAACTCGAACCGACGCAGCGACGCTCGGGCTGATGACGCTGTCCTGTTTCATGCCCCGGTGTCAGGCGGTGCGACGCAGCGAGTTCACGCCCAGGCGATAGATTTCGCCGGTCGCGAGACGCAATTCGCTCTTGCCGTCTGCGTGATACTCCATCCGAGCGAGGCCTTCCTCGACCAGGTTGGCGATGCACTCCAGCGCAAATGTCCTCGCGCGGATCTCCTCGTCCTTCCTCGGGACGGGCGGAACCTTGCGTCGTTTCGCGTCGTTTGCCGCGATCCTCGCTCGGCCAGCCATTTCGAACCTGCTTTCGCGCACGCCGCTCGGCGGCGGCCCTCGATTTTACCAAAACGCAGTTCTTTGGCCGCGCACTCCGGTTCTCGCTTTCAAACCCAGACCGCCGCGAACCTCGTGAGGCCGCCGTAGTACGATTTGCGACGAGCCATGGGCCTGGGCCAATCTGGTGCGCCCAAGCTCGGTAATTCGTACAGAACACACACTCCGTTTCTTGATTCCGAAACTGCCGAAATCGAGGGAACATTCCCCGGAACACAGAAGTCGTTTTGAAAGCAGAAAACGGAGTGACCACCCACCGCCGATACTCCAGGCTGGATACGTAACAGCAGAGGAGTCGGAAATGACCTCTTTCCATCAGTTCAACGCACTTGCTGCCTCGCGTGGTGAGGGCTTGCATCCGAAGCTTCGCGGCTTGCTCGAAGGCGCGGTCGCCTGTCCGCTTTCGCAAGTCTCGGTTCGCGATGACGGCATGCTGCAGGCCGGGCCGAATCCCGGCTCTGAAATGGATGTCCCGCACGCCAACGTGACGGTATTCCCGCGTGAGGCGGCGCACCCCGCTACTGCAGCGCACGAACTGGATGCGCAGAAACTTCAAAGGCAAGGACGGTGAGGGCGCTTTGCGTTTTTGGGAGCTGGCGCGAGACCGATCGCGCCGACCACATAAGGCACCGCGGTAATGAATCCAGCGGTGACATTCGACACGCCGAACGCCTTGACGATCTACGGCAGGAAGAAGCTCAGCCCGTATTGCGGATGTTGGCGCCAATGTAGACGAGGCCGAGCGCGATCACGCGCCAGTCCATCATCGAGTGCAGCCAGCCTATGTCAACATCAAGTCACGAGTCCCACAAGGAGTTCCGGGCTGGCAATCACTTCCTTCGGAGCGGTCTGGCTACGACGCCAGTTTGGTAAAGTTCGGTGGCCGCCGTTCGGCAAACGCGCTGAAGACCTCACGCGCTTCGGCGGTCTTGAGGCGCTCGCCGAACACCTTGCCCTCCTGCGCCATGCGCGCCAGGATCGCCTCGCTCTCGCGCATCAGCTTCTTGGTGGCCACGACGGCGCCGAGCGGCTTTTCGGCCAGCGCACGCGCCGCGGCCCGTGCCGCCGGGATGACCTCGTCCTTCGGCAGCATCTTGTTGGCAATCCCGAGGGTGAGGGCTTCGGCGCCGCTGAGGGATTCGCCCATCGCAAACAGGGCGAAGGCGCGGGCATGACCGATCCGCGCGGTCAGCAACAGGCTCGATGCGGCCTCCGGCACCAGCGCCAGATTGACGAACGGCGCGGAAAGTTTGGCGGTATCGGCCACGAACACCAGGTCGCAATGCAGCAGCATCGTCGTGCCGACGCCCACGGCGAGGCCGGGCACCGCCGCGATCAGCGGCTTCTCGGCATTGGCCAGCACGCGGATGAACCGGGCGGCCTGCAGTTCCTCGCGTCCGCCCGCGGCCACGCCGGCGAAGTCGGCCAGGTCGTTGCCGGAGGTAAAGGCGTCGCCTTCGCTGCTCAGCAGCACGACGCGGATCGCGCTGTCGGTCTGGGCACCTTCGAGCGCGTCCGAGGCCTTGCGGTACATGGCGTTGGACAGCGCATTTTTCTTATCGGGCCGCGCGAAAATGATTTCGAGGATGCCGTCCTGCGTCGTCGTCTTGATGTGGTCGGTCATTTGTCGGTCTCCGTTGCTGTTCCGATGCGCGCCAGCCAGCGCGCCACGGTGGCGATTTCCGTGTTGCTGAACCCCGCGCGCAGCGCCTCGTTGCCGGCATGCGCGATCTTGATCGCGTCCTCGCGCCGTTTGCGTCCGGATCTGGTCAGCACGAGGCGCACCGAGCGCCCGTCTTCCGGATGAGGCGATCGCGTCACCAGACCGGCGGTCTCGAGCCGCTGCGCCAGGCCGGATGCCGCGGACTGGGCGAGATCGAGCTGATCCGCCAGCTCGCTGACGGTGACGCCATCCTCGCTGCGGATGCAGAACAAGGCACCGGCCTGCGTCGACGTCAGGCCAAGCCCGGCAATCGCCGCATCCGACTGCGCCATGACCCGCCGCTGCGCGCGCGAGAGAAGCCAGATCAGCCGTTGATCGGGTGCCGTCATGCGCCCTTCAAAGCACAGATACATCGCATGCGCAATAATTATATCGCATGCGATGTATTTGCGCGTGGGCCTTCAGCGCCGTCGGAAAAGCGCAGTGGTCAGGGCAAGCCCGGCCCTGACACGCACACTGAAGCATCATTCATGGATGGAACGAGTCTTGCGCTGCGATGTTTCTTGAGGTGAATCCGCAGCGTATCGGAGCGCAGATCATGATCCGGAAACTCAAGAGCGGCCAATATCGGCTTTACTCGCGCAAGACCGATCCCAGGACCGGCAAACGGCGAAACCTGGGAACATTCGGTTCTCGGGCGGCGGCCGAGAAGCACGAGCGCGAAGTGCAGTATTTCAAGCGCCACTGACGAGCGCAGCGACCGTTCGATCACACCGCCAGCTTGCGCGGACGGCCTCTGCGCCTGGAGCCGACAAGGCTGCCCCAGGAGCGGCCTCTTGGCCGCGTCTCGAAGGATGGCCAGGACGCATCACTCGCGGCCATCCACGCGCAACGGCTCCACCGTTGTCGCGGGAGACGCATCGCTACGCGATGCTCCTCTGGATGAGGCTCAGGACGTGGCGGGCGTAGTTCCTCCCGATATCGGCCCGGCTGGTAGTTGGCATACCAACCGAGCTGTGCTCAAGTGCGCCGCTGGCAACGTCGCCCGCGCAGAAGAAACTGGACCCACATGGGCAATATCAATCCTGATCCGTTCACCACCCGGCCCGAAATCGAAGGCACCTTTGGGGTCGTCACCTCGACCCACTGGATCGCCACCGCGGTCGGCATGGGCATCCTGGAAAAGGGCGGTAACGCCTTCGACGCCGGCGTCGCCACCGCCTTTACCCTGCAGGTGGTCGAGCCGCATCTGAACGGGCCGGGCGGTGACGTGCCGATCATCGTGCACGACGTGAAGCGCGGGCAGACCGAAGTGATTTGCGGGCAGGGCCCCGCGCCGGCCGGTGCCACGATTGCGCATTACCGCAGCGAGGGCCTCGAGATGGTGCCGGGCACCGGACTGCTCGCCGCCTGCGTGCCTGGCACGTTCGAATCCTGGATGCTGCTGCTGCGCGACTACGGCACCCTGCGGTTGCGCGACGTGCTGGAGCCGGCGATCGCCTATGCGCGCGACGGCTATCCCTTGGTCGAGCGCGCCTCGGCGACCATCGCCACCGTCGAGCAATTGTTCCGCAAGCATTGGCCGACCTCGGCGGCGGTGTATTTGCCGAACAATGAAGTGCCGAAACCCGGCACGCTATTCACCAACACAAAACTCTCCGAAACCTATGCCCGCATCCTGCAGGAAGCCGAAAGCGCCGGCTCGGACCGGGTGGTGCAGATCGAGCGTGCCCGCAAGACGTGGTCGCATGGTTTCGTCGCCGAAGCGATCGACGCGTTCTGCCGCACCCAGGACTTCATGGACGTTTCCGGATCGCCGCATCGCGGC
>JAQGJF010000516.1 GCA_028290765.1 Tardiphaga sp. | reverse complement strand
CCAAGGCGCTGCTCGACCAGGGCGCCGACATCATCATGCAGCACACCGACAGCCCGGCGCCGATGCAGATCGCCAGCGAGCGCGGCAAGCTGGCGTTCGGACAGGATTCCGAAATGATCAAGTTCGGCCCGAAGACCCAGCTGACCTCGATCATGGACAATTGGGGCCCCTATTACGTCGAGCGCGTCAGGGCCGAACTCGACGGCACCTGGAAGTCGGAAGACGTCTGGGGCGGCCTGAAGTCCAAGATGGTGGTGATGGCGCCCTACACCAACATGCCCGACGACGTGAAGAAACTGGCGATGGACACCGAAGCCGCCATCATCGAAGGCAAGCTGTTTCCGTTCAAATGCCCGATCATCGGCCAGGACGGCAAGGAAATCGAATGCAAGGGCGGCGACAAGCTCGACGACGGCCAGGTGCTCGGCACGAACTTTTACGTGAAGGGCATCGACGACAAGATTCCCGGCGGGAAGTAAGCGGCGGGTAGAAACTTACGAAATGGGTCCGGGCGGCAACGTCCGGACCCATTTTGTTGGAGAGCCTGTAGCCCGGATGAGCGCAGCGACATCCGGGATGCAACACACCGAGCCGCCGCCCCGGATATCGCTGCGCTCATCCGGGCTACAAGGCTTTGCTTCGCCGCCCTACCCCAAATGCATCGCGCGCGCGGCGGCGCTATGGCGGCGGATCAAATCCGGTACGTCGAGGCCGGGGATGGCGCCGTCGCGCACCACCCAGTTGCCGCCGACCATGACGCGGTCGGCGCGGTGGGCGCCGCACAGCACCAGGGCGGCCAGCGGATCGCCGTGACCGGAGAAGCGCAACTCGTCGAGCTTGAACAGCGCCAGGTCCGCCATTTTCCCGACCGCGATTTCACCGAGCTCGGGGCGGCCGACGCAGGCCGCCGAACCCTTGGTGGCCCAGCGCAGCGCATCCTTGTGGCTGACGCGGCCGACGCCGTAGCGCGCCCGCTGCAGCAGGAACGCCGCGCGCACCTCCTGCATCAGATTGGATTCATCGTTCGACGCGGAGCCGTCGACGCCGAGCCCGATCGCGACCCCGGCTTCTTCCATGTCGCAGACCGGGCAGCAGCCGGAGGCCAGAATCTGGTTGCTGCAGGCGCAATGGCTGATGCTGGTGCCGGCCTTGCCGAGCCGGGTCATCTCGGGGCCGTCGAAATGAATGCCGTGCGCCAGCCAGGTCCGCGCATTGAGCCAGCCGCATTGTTCGAGATAGTCGAGCGGCCGGCAGCCATAGATCTGTTCGCAGAACCGGTTCTCGTCCTCGGTCTCGCCGAGATGGGTGTGCAGCCGGACATCGAGTTTTGCGGCCAGCGCCGCCGTCGCCTTCATCAAGGAGGTGGTCACCGAAAACGGCGAGCACGGCGCCAGCGCGATCTGCACCATGGCGTCGTCACCGCGCTGGTGATGCCGCTTCACTACGCGCTCGCTGTCGGCCAGAATAGTGTCCTCGTCCTGCACCACGCTGTCCGGCGGCAAGCCGCCGTCGCGTTGCGAGCGGTTCATCGAGCCGCGGGTGAGCAGCACGCGAACGCCGAGGCGTTTGGCGACCTCAACCTCGATATCGACGGCGTCCTCGAGGCCCGCCGGAAACACGTAATGATGGTCGGTCGTGGTGGTGCAGCCACTCAGCAGCAGTTCCGACATCGCCACGGTGACGCCGAGGTCGAGCGCGGCGGGCGTCAGCCGCGCCCATACCGGATAGAGCGCCTGCAGCCACGGAAACAGCTCGCGATCCAGCGCTGCCGGCAGCGCCCGCGTCAGGGTCTGGTAGAAATGGTGATGGGTGTTGATCAGGCCGGGCAGCACGACGTGCTCGCCGGCTTCATGGACCGCGACATCGGCCATGGCCGGCTGGCCACCCGCCGGCACCAGTTCGGCAATCCGGCCGCCCCGGACCACGATGCCGCGCTCGGCGCCGTCGGCGAGTATTGCCAGCGGATCCTTGATCCAGATGGCCTGTTGCGGGTCCGGCGGTGGATTCATGGGGCGGCAGCCTCTCGGTCAGATCGGGGGTTCGCAAAGCGCCTCGCAGCACCTACCCTGCAATTCGAGGACCAGACCAACCCTTGACTGAGTTGGCGCCGGTCTTGCAAGACTTCATATAGGGACAGGCATCTCTTTGAAAGCTCAAGCGTATCCATGGATCTGAACACCATCACCGAAGTCGCCCGCCCGCAAAGCCGGGCGCAATTGCCGGTTTGGACGGCAGGCAACGCCTGGCTCGCGGGCGGCACCTGGCTGTTCTCGGAGCCGCAGGCGCATCTGTCCCGCTTGATCGATCTCAATGATTTGAAATGGCCGGCGCTGACGATCACCGAAACGACGCTGCAGATCGCCGCCACTTGCACGGTGGCGCAACTCGACGCACTGGCCTGCCCGCCGGACTGGATCGCGGCGCCACTGATCGACCAATGTTGCCGGGCCTTTCTGGCTTCGTTCAAGATCTGGAAGACCGCCACCGTCGGCGGTAACCTCTGTATGTCGCTGCCGGCCGGCCCGATGATCGCGCTGACCGCGGCGCTCGACGGCATCTGCACGATCTGGAAGGCCGACGGCAGCGAGCAGCGCATCGCCGTCGCCGACTTCGTCATTGCCAACCAGCGCAATGTGCTGGAGCCCGGCGACCTGTTGCGGCAGATCGAACTGCCGATCACTGCCTTGAAGCGGCGTGCGGGTTTTCGCCAGATCTCGCTGACGCCGGTCGGCCGGTCCGCGGCGCTGTTGATCGGCACCGTCAAGGACGAAGGTTTTGCCCTGACCGTCACCGCATCGACCATCCGCCCGATTCAATTCTCCTTTGCGGCCATGCCGCCGGCGAACGAATTGCGCGATGCCCTGATGCAGCGCATTCCCGACGAACTCTATCACAACGACGTCCATGGCAAGCCGGTGTGGCGCAAGCACATGACGTTGCGACTGGCGGAAGAGATTCGCGCCGAATTGCACAGCGTGAACCGGCCATGAGCTATCAGATCAACGGCCAGCAATTTTCGGAAACGCCCTGGGGCGGCCAGTGCCTGCGCACGTTCCTGCGCGAGCTCGGTCATTTCGGCGTCAAGAAAGGCTGCGACGCCGGCGATTGCGGCGCCTGCACGGTGCTGATCGACGGCGAGCCGGTGCACAGCTGCATCATTCCGGCGTTTCGCGCCGACGGCCACGCCATCACCACCATCGAAGGCCTCGGCGGCGACGGCGGCACTCATCCGATGCAGCAGGCGTTTCTCGATGCGCAGGCGTTCCAGTGCGGGTTCTGCACCAGCGGCATGATCATGACCTGCGCCTCGCTCAACCAGGCGCAGCGACAGGATCTCGGCGCATCGCTGAAAGGCAATCTGTGCCGCTGCACGGGGTATCGCGCCATCGAGGACGCCCTCAACGGCATCAGCAATATCGAGGACGCCGCGGCCGGCACGGCGTTCGGCCGCAGCCTGCCGGCGCCCGCGGGGCCGCAGGTGGTGCGCGGCGCGGCGCGCTACACTTTCGACGTCGCGATGGAGGGGTTGCTCCACATCAAGATGCTGCGCTCGCCGCATCCGCACGCCAAGATCATTTCGATCGACAAGAGCGCGGCGCTGAGCGT
>JAQGJF010000508.1 GCA_028290765.1 Tardiphaga sp. | reverse complement strand
CCCGCAGATCTCCGTCATCATGGGCCCCTGCGCCGGCGGCGACGTCTATACGCCGGCGATGACCGACTATATCTTCAAGGTGAAGAACACCAGCTACATGTTCCTGACCGGCCCCGACCAGGTGAAGACCGTCACCAACGAAGTCGTCACCGCCGAAGAACTCGGCGGCGCCAGCGTTCACGCTACGCACTCCTCGATCGCCGACGGCGCCTTCGAGAACGACGTCGAGACGCTGCTGCAGATGCGCCGGCTGATCGACTTCCTGCCGTCCAACAACACCGACGGCGTGCCGGAATGGCCGAGTTTTGACGATATCGAGCGCGTCGATATGTCGCTCGACACGCTGATCCCCGACAATCCGAACAAGCCCTACGACATCAAGGAACTGATCCTCAAGGTCGTCGACGAGGGCGACTTCTTCGAGATCTCGGAGACCTTTGCGAAAAACATCGTCACCGGCTTTGGCCGCATCGCCGGCCGCACCGTCGGCTTCGTCGCCAATCAGCCGATGGTGCTGGCCGGCGTGCTGGATAGCGACGCCTCGCGCAAGGCGGCGCGTTTCGTCCGTTTCTGCGATGCCTTCAACATCCCGATCGTTACGTTTGTCGACGTGCCGGGTTTCCTGCCGGGCACCGCGCAGGAATATGGCGGTCTGATCAAGCACGGCGCCAAGCTCCTGTTCGCCTATTCGCAATGCACCGTCCCGCTGGTCACCGTGATCACCCGCAAAGCCTATGGCGGCGCCTTCGACGTGATGGCCTCCAAGGAAATCGGCGCCGACATGAACTACGCCTGGCCGACCGCGCAGATCGCGGTGATGGGTGCCAAGGGGGCTGTGGAAATCATCTTCCGCAGCGACATCGGCGACGCCGACAAGATCGCCGCCCGCACCAAGGAATATGAGGACCGTTTCCTGTCGCCGTTCGTCGCCGCCGAGCGCGGCTATATCGACGATGTCATCATGCCGCATTCGACGCGGCGGCGGATTGCAAGGGCGCTGGCGATGCTACGGGACAAGCATGTCGAAATGCCGATGAAGAAGCATGACAATATGCCGTTGTAGAAATAAGAGGTTTGAGATGCAGGCAACAAATAGACGTCCACCGCTGCGAGGACCGCAGCTCGTAGGATGGGTTGAGCTCTTCGCGAAACCCATCACCTGCGTGATTTTCTTTCAACGCGGTTGTCACGCCGCCTTCGGCTTCAGTGGCTTGATACGCTTTAATTCGTCCGCGTTGCCGTCTTCCGCGACTTCGAGATCATACTGCGCTTGCAGATTCATCCAGAACGCCGGCGTGCCGAAATATTTTCCCAACCGCAGCGCGGTATCGGCAGTGATGGGGGTTTCCTCGCGGGCGCGCCGTTCAATGCGCGTGCGTGGAACGCTGCAGGCTCCGGCTACCGCGTAAGCGGACAATCCCATCGGTATCAAAAATTCCTCGCGGAGAATTTCGCCGGGATGAACGGGGGCAAGCTTTCGCGACATGATGCGGCACCTCGGTGGTTAGGTATCGCGGGATGATACCAAAATCAATCCGCATTCCTGTCGCTGCATTACCCTCGTTGTGGCGGGTTATGGCTTCCACCTGCGCTCGTTGAACCGCGGGAAATGGAGCGCGCCCAACTACCCTACGAAGCAGGTTAATGTTGCGATCCGGCGCCCTACGATTGTCACAGGCTCTCTCTAACCTCATCGCCTCCCAGCTACGGCAACCGGATCCCCCCGCCATGTCCACCCTGTTCGCCTTCCTCCACCATGTCTGCGCCTTCACGCTGGTGTCCGCCGTGGCTATCGAGTTCGCGCTGATCCGCGGGGAATTGACGCTGGCGTCGGCGCGGAGGCTGCAGATCACCGATATCGTGTTCGGCATCTCCGCCGGGGCGCTGCTGATCATCGGGCTGTCGCGGGTGTTCTTTTTCGAGAAAGGCTCGGAGTATTACTTCCATAGCCACGCCTTCATCGCCAAGTTTTCAATCTTCATCGCGATCGGGCTGTTGTCGATCATCCCGACCCTCGAATTCCTGTCGTGGAACAAGTCGCTGCGGGTCGGAGAGGTGCCGGCGATCAGCGCCAAAAAGCTGAGATTGGTCACCGCGGTCATTCACGGCGAACTGCTCAGCATTGCCATCATTTTGCTCTGCGCCGCGATCATGGCGCGCGGCGGGTGGGTGTAGATCGCCGCGTGGCATGCCGGGCAACGGCGTGCTAGGAGTGATTTACCCGGAAACAGGCTTTCGATTTCAGAACTCTTCATGCTCCTCCCCGAAACGCTCGCCAACATCGATGCCGTCATCTTCGACATGGATGGCCTGATCTTCGATACCGAGCGACCCATCAGGCAAGTGATACTGGATGCCACGCTGGCGGTGGGTTTCGAGATGCCGGAGGCGTTCTATCAAACCATGATCGGCGTGCCCGGCCCGGAATGCGATGCGCTCATCAAAAGCCATTTCGGGCCCGGATTTCCATTCGAGATTTTTGAGGGTGCCTGCCGGTCGGAGATCGCGCGGGTGCTGGGCGAGGGCGTTGCGGTCAAGCCGGGGGCCGCGGAATTACTCGGCGAACTGCATGCGCGGCAGGTGCCGATTGCGCTCGCGACATCGTCCGGGCGCGAGCACGCGGAACGTCATCTGGGTGCGGCGGACCTGCGCCGTTTCTTCTCGGCGGTGGCCACCCGCAACGACGTCAGCCGCGGCAAGCCGCATCCGGATCTGTTCCTGAAGGCTGCCGGCGATCTGCGCGTGGCGCCGGAGCGCTGCCTGGTTCTGGAGGATTCCCACAACGGCGTGCGCGCCGCGCATGCGGCCGGTTGCCGGCCGATCATGGTGCCGGACCTGCTGGAGGCTACCGACGAAATGCGGAGCCTGTGCGTGCTGATCGCGAGCGATCTCCACGAAGTCCGTCTGCTGTTCGCGAACAGGCCCAGTGTGTAGCCATCTTCACTTCATTCCCATGCAGCTGGCGTAAAACGTCGTCGTGGCCGGCCAGTCCGAAAACACGCCGCGCACGCCGACCTGCTGCGCCAGCACGTCGAGCACCGTCAAGGTATCGCCGTCGCGGTCGATCGCCTTCTTGACCGAGCTGTGAAAGAATCCGCCGCCTCTGTTGAGCGGACCGTCACGCTCCAGCGACCAGACGATCAGGTCGAGCCCGGCGGCCTTGGCGGCTTTGGCATATTCGGAGGCGACGATCTGCCCGTTGGCGTCCAGCGCCAGCAGCACGTAGATCGGCGGCGCCAGGATTTTCACGCCGGCGGCTTTCAATTCGGCCATCGACGGTTTCCAGGTCTCGACGCGCGCGGGGTCGAAGCCTAAGGTTTCATACCGTCCGTCGAGATACACCGCCTGCGCCGCGAAAGCCGGCGCGGCTTTGTTCCAGAGCAGGATGTCGTCCAGGCTGAAACTCTGCGCGAACACGTCATTCGGCGAAATGCCGGCGGCCGTGTAGTCGGCGAACATCTGGGCCGAATATTTCTCCTGGGTGTAATCGCCGTCGAACGGCATCTTGACCTCGGGCGCTTTCAGTTCCGGGGTGAATTTGGCGCCGACACCTTTGATCAGCGCGATGCTCTCGGCGTGGGTCATCAGCGTGCCGGAATTGGCGTAGAGGTCGGTGCGCCAGCGCGGCGTGCCGTTCTGATAATCGGCTATCGTGGTCGCGTCGGGATTGGCGCCGTCCATCTTCGCCGTCAGCGTCTTGAATTCGGCGAGCGTGATGTCGCTGGTGCAGCACTTCGCCGTGGCCTTTTTGCCGGTGACGGGATCGGCCGGGCTGAACGGCTGCGAGCATTTGGCAGCCAGCGCCGGCACCGACAGGATGTTGGTCGTGGTGTGCAGGTCGCATTGCGAATGCCGGCACACCAGTTGCCGGTCCCTGGTGAAGGTGACGTCGCATTCGATCACCCCGGCGCCCATCCGCGCCGCGGCCATGTAGGATTCTCGGCTATGTTCGGGAAACTGCAGCGGCGCCCCACGATGGGCGATCGAGAAGTCGGTCTTGTGGAACGGACCGGTGCAGGCGCCGAGCTTGGTTTTCAGCGGCCCGTCCTTCATCTTGTCGACCAGGTAGAACGGACGGGGCCCAAGCTGGGCCTCGGAGGGCAGCGCTACCGTCTGCGCCTGCGCCGATGCGATCGGGCCGAAACAGCACAGCGCGGACAGCAGCAGGCGGCGAACAGCCGGCATGACCAGAACCTCGGACATTGGCGATGAACCCCTCGATGATACGGTTCGGGATCTTGCCATCGCAATGTGACGTTTGCGTGCGGCAAGCGGTGCGTTCAGGCGGCGGACCGCGTCAATCGATATCAGGGGTGTCTCGGGTCGTTCAGTCCTTCCACGGCCGCACCGCTTTGCTCTCGCCGGGCTTTATCCCGCCGAGGTGGCGCAGCAGATTGTCAAAACCGCGATCGCCGCGCTTGTAGACCAGGATGCCGTCGGCCGGCTTGCCGTCCGCGGTGGAGCGCAGCTCGATCTTGATGGTGTCTTCGTCCATGGTGGCGGTGCCGTAATAGGACATCGAGGATCTGGCATTGTCGGCGGCGAAGGCCGCGCTGGCGGCGGCCAGCATCACGAGGGCAAGGATGGTTCGGGTCATGGCGTTTCTCGTATGGAGCGATCCGGCTAGCGCGATAACCTAGAAGGGTGGTCGGGCAATAATGCGGCCTTGAACCTTCGCGGTGTGCCATAAGACCAGACGATTTGCGTCGCGCGTTCCAGCATTCAAGGGTTCCCATGCTCCGCGTCATCCTGCTCGCCGTCATTGCCGCTCTTGCGTTCGCTGTGCCCGTTGGCGCGCTGGAGAATGAGAACCTGCTGGTGACGATGCCCAAGGGCTACAAGGTCGGCTTCCACAACAAGACCGCCCGGGAGCTGATGTCGGAAATGGTGCCGGAAAGCGAGACGGTGGAGAACTGGACCGAGATGGTGACGGTGCAGATTTTCTTCAATCTGCGCGACGTGTCGCCGTCGCAATATCGGGCGCGGGTCCAGAAACTGTGGGCCGATGCCTGTCCCGGCAGCACCTTCACCAAGGTGAAAGAGGGGATCGAGAATCTCTATCCGACCCAGACCTGGACCCAGAAATGCCCGGTCAACAAGCAGACCGGCAAGCCGGAACTGACCTTGTTCAAGGGCGTGCAGGGCCGCGACAGTTTCTACCTGGTGCAGAAGGCCTACAAGTTCGAGCCGACGGCCGAGCAAACGGCGGTGTGGGCGAGTTTTCTGGACAGTGTGAAAGTCTGCGACACCCGCTCTCCGACCCAGCCGTGCACGATGGGGAAATGAGCGGTGCGCGCCGTCCTGGCTGTGACGGCGCTGAGGAGCGGGCTGGCCGCCGCATCCTTGCCGACCCATGCAAATAGGCCGGCGCGCGCAACAAAAAACCCCGCGTGAGCGGGGTTTAGCTTGTCGCGATAGGCCGGGTGGCGGCGATCAGTAGCGACGGCAGCCGCCGTAGGGGCCGCGGAAGAAACCGGGCGGGCAGCGGCGCGCCACGACAACCGGCGGGCGAACCACAACCACCGGCGGGCGCCGCACCACCACGACGCCGCCATTCGGGCGGCAGCCGCCATAGGGGCCACGGTGGAATCCGGGACCGCAGCCACCGGCAACCTGGATGACATCGGCATTCTCCGATGCGCTGAGCGGCGCCAGCGGCATGGCGGCGTTGGCGGCGCCAAAGCCAGCCAGCGAGCTTGCAAGCAGCGCTGCTGCGAAAAGTGTCTTCATCTGTTTTCCCTTCGTTAGGCCGCACCGGCGCGGCGCCGGACAATGACCCGGCAAACCAGATTCGGTAAAGAGTTGGACCAAAGCTGGGACGCTGATTTTTTAGCCTGTTGCGGCGCAGCGTCGCATCGCCGTCATCGTCGCGCCGTTCATTGCACCTTCGGCGTGGTCTCGAAATTGCCGTCGGTATCAGCGCTGCGCAGGAGCTTGAGCTTCCCGCCGGGTTCGATCAGATAATAATGGTTGCCATTGATGCCGGCCTCGTTGCGGGCACCATGAAACACGATCAGGCGGCTGTCGGCGCGGCTCTCGATGGGCTCGAAATCATCGCGGTATTCGCGCCAGCCGGAGATGCTGAAAACTCCTGAGATCCGGCCGTTGCTGACATCCAGCAGCATCGGTTGCACGCAGGTGGTGCCACAGGGCAGCTGGACCACGATGTAGCGGCCACTGGCGTTGACCTGGTCGTTTTCGATGGCGTGCTCGAACGACTCGGGCCGGTCGCGCAGATACGATGTGTTAATCCGCGGCTTGGCGAATTTGCCGGTATAGACCTTGACCGGATAGTCGGCGAATTTCGGCGGATTGTCAGTGAGTGTGAGCTCTGCCCCGAGGGCGCGGGCGGCCGTGAGAGCGGCAAGACAGAAGGCAAGGCAAAACAAGCGGCGCATGGAACGTCCTCAAGGGCAACGGCTTCGCTTGGTCGGCGCCGCCGGTGGGAACGTTCAGGGACAAGAAGTCGCAGTTGTCGACAAATTCCGGGGCGCTAGCTCTTGCCGGCCAGAAATCCCAGCATCAGCTCATTGAAACGCGTTGGCGCCTCCAGGAACACCAGATGCCCGACGCCGGGAATCACTTCCGCCTTGGCGTTCGGCATTTTGGCGGCGAGCGCTTTGGCGAGGTCGGCGTTCTGGCCCATCTTCGGCCGCAGCGTCTCCGGCGCGTTCGGCTTGCCCGGGGCATTGTGATCGTCCTCGCCCATCACGAACAAAGTGGGCAGGGCGATGGAGGGAATCTCGTGCACCACCGGTTCGCGATAGATCATTTGCGCCGAATTGACGAAGGCGCGCAGCCAGCGCGGATATTCGGACGATCCCTTGATGTTGAAGCGGGCGTCGATGAACGGCGTCACCTGCTCCGGCGGCAGCTTCAGGGAATAGTTGGTCTCGAGCTGCTTGCGATAGCCCTCCGCGGTCAGCCTGTCTTCGTTCTCCAGGATCTTCTCGGTCGGGGTCGGCGGCACATAGAGCCGGTAGTCTTCCAATCCGATGGGGGCGGCGAGCAGCAGGTGCGCGACGCGCTCGGGGAACGCCCGCACGATGCGTACGCCGAGCATGCCGCCCAGCGAATGCGCGACAATGTCGAATTTGGCGATCTGCAGGTGATCCATCAGCGCGAGCGTGTTGCGCGCCAGCGTGTCGAAATGCAGGTCGGTCACGGGTTTTGAGGATTTGCCGAAGCCGATCTGGTCCGGCACCACCACGCGGTAGCCGGCTTCCGACAGCGTCTTGATGACCGGCGCCCAGTAGCTCGACGGAAAATTGCGGCCATGCAGCAGCAGCACGCTACGGCCGTTCGGCGCGGCCGGCTGCACGTCCATATAGGCCATCCGCACC
>JAQGJF010000484.1 GCA_028290765.1 Tardiphaga sp. | reverse complement strand
TGATGCCGAACGCCGGCACCGCGAACGAATGGATGACGTCGGCGCCGGTGGTCTGGACCCGGATCACCTTGTTGACCGGCACCACCATCTCGTTGTCGACACCGAGCAGCCGGGGCTTCTTGTCCTGCGCCAGCAGCGAATCGAATTCGAACTTGCCGTTATCGGGATAGGCGTAGCTCCAGTACCACTGCTTACCGGTCGCCTTGATGGTCAGATCGGCCTTCGGGATGTCGAGCTCCTGAAACAGCAGCCGGAACGACGGCACCGCGATACCAACCAGAATCAGCACCGGGATCAGGGTCCACGCCACTTCGATCAGGGTGTTGTGGGTGGTCTTGGACGGGACCGGGTTGGCCTTGGCGTTGAACTTCACCACCACCATGATCAGCAGCACGAGGACGAACAGCGTGATGATGGCGATCAACCAGAACAGGAAATTATGAAACCAGGTGATGTTCTCCATCACCGGCGTGGCGGCTTCCTGCAGCTTGAATTCCCAAGGCGCGGGTTGCCCCATTTCGGCAACTGCCGCTCCGCCAAACGCCAGCGTGGCTCCGACAACCGCTAAACCCAGCAACCGGCGACCTATTTGGCCCCTCGACATCATCATGCCGCTCGCGCTCCTTGTCATAAAACTCAAAAGCATCCCGCCTCAGGGCGGAAGTGCTGCTCGGCCCGCACCCCCGACAAATGGCCTCGATGAACCCCGGGCCAGATCGTTAGAACGCGTCGAAATCCAGCCTCTCAAACCATAATTCGCTGGCTCTCGCAATGCAGTAGTAAGGTGTGGAGCAATGCATTGGGGAGTATCTTCCCGACGTCACATTTTTTCCCGTCAAATCAGGCGAAATCGCAACTTGGGCGGGCGGACGGCGCTTGACAGGCGGATTGTCCGATGTACGCACAGACAGGTGCTCCACAGGAACCTGATTCGCCTGTGGCGTGGCCCGCCCCGGCGCGAGGGATGCCTTCAAGGCGCCGTCATTGCCGTATCAGTCGAGTGCTCGGCAGTACCCGGACCGGCATTGCCGCGGTAGACTACCAAGGGAATATCAAGGGATCGACCCTGATGGGGCCTTCGACGTACCAGCATCCACGAGCGACGGCCCGGAGTGCTTCCGGTGCCGCAAAATCGCGCCGCCTGACGGCCGGCGGCTTCGCCGTCGCGTGCTTCTTCGGCCTGACCGCGGTCGCCAGCGCCCAGGGCGCGGTGCGGTCGGTGCATGGCGACTGGCAGATCCGCTGCGACACCCCGCCCGGCGCCCAGGCCGAGCAATGCGCCCTGATCCAGAGCGTGGTGGCGGAAGACCGCTCCAACGCCGGCCTGACCGTCATCGTGCTCAAGACCGCCGACCAGAAAAGCAAGCTGATGCGGGTGGTGGCGCCGCTCGGGGTGTTGTTGCCCTCCGGCCTCGGCCTGAAACTCGACAATGTCGATGTCGGCCGCGCCGGCTTCGTGCGCTGCCTGCCCAATGGCTGCGTTGCCGAAGTCGTGATGGACGACAAGCTGCTGGGCCAGCTGCGGACCGCCAAGACCGCTACCTTCATCATCTTCGAGACCCCGGAAGAGGGCATCGGGTTTCCGCTCAGTTTGAACGGGATCGGCGAGGGGTATGACAAATTGCCCTGAGGTTTGCCCTCGGTCCAGGCTCTCCCCTTTTGCTGCGACAGTGCTTATCTTCAAATCAGCGTCGTTCCCGCCGAGCGCATGTCGCGCGCAATCGGGAACCTATGACCACAGGTTACCGTGTTGTAAGAAGACTTTTCCGAAAGTCCTCCTAAAACATGGAGACCTGTGGTGATGGGTGCCCGCCTTCGCGGGGACGATTGAACCTCTGCATTGCACCGGAGACCACATGACCGATCCAGCCACAACTTCCCTGCTCGACCGCGCCAATCTCGACCGCGATTCAGTGCGCCGCGAGATCACCCGGGGGCTCGAGGGCGCCGACGACGGCGAATTGTTCCTGGAATACAGCCAGTCGGAAGCACTGATGTTCGACAATGGCCGGCTGAAGCAGGCCACCTACGACACCGCGCAGGGCTTTGGGCTGCGCGCCGTCAAGGACGACGCGGTCGGCTACGCGCATTCCTCCGACGTATCGCTGCCGGCGCTGATCCGCGCGGCCGACGCGGTGCATGCGGTGCGTGGCGGATACAGCGGCAACTTTGCCGCGGCACCGCCCCACACCAATGTGCGGCTCTATAGCGACGACAATCCGCTCGACGCGCCGGGCTTCGAATCCAAGGTCAAGCTGCTCGCCGAAATCGATGCCTATGTCCGCGACAAGGATCCGCGGGTGCGGCAGGTCTCGGTCAGCCTCGGCGCCACCTGGCAGGTGGTGGAAATCCTGCGTCCCGACGGCGAGAGCTACCGCGACATCCGGCCACTGGTGCGGGTCAATATCTCGGTGGTGGCCGGCCAGGGCGACCGCCAGGAAAGCGGCAGCCGCGGCTATGGCGGCCGCGAGGGCTATGCGCGCTTCATCGAGACCAAGGCCTGGCGTGACGCCGCCGACGGCGCGATCCGCGAAGCGATGGTCAACCTCGAATCGGTACCGGCGCCCGCCGGCGAGATGGACGTGGTGCTGGGTCCCGGCTGGCCCGGGGTGATGCTGCACGAAGCCGTCGGCCACGGGCTCGAGGGCGATTTCAACCGCAAGCAGACTTCGGCGTTCGCCGGGCTGATGGGCCAGCAGGTCGCGGCCAAGGGCGTCACCGTGGTCGATGACGGCACCATCGCATCGCGGCGTGGCTCGCTGTCGATCGACGACGAAGGCACCCCGACCAACCGCACCGTGCTGATCGAGGACGGCATCCTGGTCGGCTACATGCAGGACCGCCAGAACGCGCGCCTGATGAACATGAAGCCGACCGGCAACGGCCGCCGCCAGGGCTACGCCCACGTCCCGATGCCGCGCATGACCAATACCTACATGCTGGCCGGTAGCCGCGACCCGGCCGAAATTCTCGCTTCGGTGAAGAACGGCATCTTCGCCGCCAATTTCGGCGGCGGACAGGTCGACATCACCTCGGGCAAATATGTGTTCCAGTGCACCGAGGCCTACCGAATCGAAAACGGCAAGATCGGCGCGCCGCTCAAGGGGGCGATGCTGATCGGCAATGGTCCGACCGACCTGCATCGCATCACCATGGTCGGCAACGACGTCGAACTCGATTCCGGCATCGGCACCTGCGGCAAGCACGGCCAGGGCGTGCCGGTCGGCGTCGGTCAGCCGACGCTGCGGATGGAGCGCATTACGGTGGGAGGAACCGGCGGATGAGCGTGGAAACCACACCTGTATCCTCGCGGGCGCGGCGCTGGACGGCGCAAGTGGTTCAGCTGGCGTCGATCGTCGCGATTGTTTTTCTCGCCAAGGGCGCCTTAGCCGAGCCGTTCTACGTACCGTCGGCTTCGATGGAGCCGACCTTGCTGATCGGCGACGCCTTGCTGGCGTCGAAGTATCCCTACGGCTACAGCTCGGCCTCGCTGCCGATCCATATCGACGTTCCCGAGACCGGCCGGCTTTTCGGCGCCACGCCGCACCGCGGCGATGTCGTGGTGTTCCGCTGGCCCGGTGATCGCTCGCAGGTCTGGGTCAAGCGCGTGATCGGGCTGCCCGGCGACCGCATCCAGGTGCGCGAAGGCCAAGTCTGGATCAACGGCACTCCTGCCTCGGTCAAGCCGGACGGCATCGGTGAAGCCGAAGACGACAACGGCGCCAGCGAACCCGCACGCCGCTATGTCGAAACCCTGCCCGGCGGCGTCGCTCATCCGATCTTCAAGCTCTATGACAACGGCCGGCTCGACAATACGGCGGAGGTGACCGTGCCGCCCGACCGGCTGTTCGTGATGGGCGACAACCGCGACAATTCCGCCGACAGCCGGGTTTCGGTCCGCGCCGGCGGCGTCGGGCTTTTGCCGATGGACAATCTGGTGGGCCGCGTCGATGCGATCGTCGGCTCCTGGGATCTCGGCATTCGCAGACGTCCGATCACGAGCTGGCTCGAAGGTTTTCGCTTCTC
>JAQGJF010000477.1 GCA_028290765.1 Tardiphaga sp. | reverse complement strand
GCCCTCGATCTTGTTGATCTCGGCGGTGCTGACCTGTCCGGCGCGGTATTTTCCCCAGAACCGACGGCAATCGGTGCAGGCGCCGAGCCGTTCGCCCTGGTGCCGGCCCGTCATCATCGGGCCGCCGACCAGTTGGATCGCCGGCCGTCCGGCCGAGGCCGCGCCCATCAATTGCGCCGGCACGGTCTTGTCGCAGCCGCCCATCAGCACCACCGAATCCATCGGCTGCGCCCGGATCATCTCCTCGGTGTCCATCGCCATCAAATTGCGGAATCGCAAACTGGTCGGGTTGAGGAACACCTCGCCGAGCGACACCGTCGGGAATTCCAGCGGCAGGCCGCCCGCCGCGATCACGCCGCGCTTCACCGCTTCCAGCATCTCCGGGAAGTGGCGATGGCAATTGTTGAAACCGGACGGCGTATAGGCGATGCCGACCGTCGGCCGGGACAGCATGTCGATGGAGTAGCCCATCGAGCGCGCAAAGGACTTCCGCAAATAAAGCGCAAAGTCCTTATCGCCATAATTCGTCAGCCCGTTGGCCAGGCCGCGCACGGTGTCGTCAGTCATGAGAGTCTTTCGATATCAGAGCGTTTTCCAGCGAAGCATGCCCCCGGACTTGATCCGGGGGTGGACCCGGTTCGCGTCAAGAAAACGCGTCAAAACAAAGAATCTAGAGCCCCGTTTCGATTCTATCGAAACGGAAAAGGCTCTAGGTGAGGCGGGTCTTGATGAATTTGGCTTCAAGATAGTCCTTGATGCCGAGGCTGCCACCCTCGCGGCCCATGCCACTTTCCTTGATGCCGCCGAACGGCGCTTCGGCCGAGGCGATCGCCACCTCGTTGACGCCGACCATGCCGACTTCCAGCGCTTCTGCCGCCAGCGTCGCCGTGCGCAGATTGCGCGAGAACACGTAGCCGGTCAGGCCGAACGGCGTCGCATTGGCGCGCATCACGACCTCGTCGAGATCGCTGAAGCGCGACAGCGGCGCGATCGGCGCGAACGGTTCCTCGTTCATGATGATGGCCTCGTCCGGCACGTCACCGAGCACGGTGGGCTCGAAGAAATAGCCACGATCGTGACCGGCGGGCGGCTTGCCGCCGGCCAGCAGTTTGGCGCCGCGCTCGACGGCGTCCTGCACCAGCCGCTTGGTGTGGGCGAGACCGCGGGAATTGGCCAGCGGGCCGAAATCCGTGCCGGGCTGGTCGAACCGGCCGATGGTGAGCGACCTCGCCACCTCGATGAACCGCTTCGCAAAGGGTTCATAGGCGCTGCCCTGGACATAGAACCGGCTGGGCGATGCGCAGACCTGGCCGCAATTGCGGAATTTGGCCCGGGCGCAGGCTTCCGCCGCGGCTTCGACATCCGCATCCTCGAACACCAGCACCGGGGCGTGACCGCCAAGCTCCATGGTGGCCTTCTTGACGCCGTCGGCGCACAGATGAAGCAATTGCTTGCCGACCGGGGTCGAGCCGGTCAGCGACACCTTGCGGACGATCGGCGAGCGGATCAATTGCTCGGCGATGCGCGATGAATTGCCGGTCACCATGTTGACGGCGCCGGGCACGATGCCGGCATCGTGGCAGGCGCGCATGATGGCGGCAGCGCAGGCCGGGGTTTCGCCGGCCGGCTTGAGGATCACCGAGCAGCCGGCGGCGAGCGCCGCGGCGATCTTGCGCGACGGCAGCAGCGCCGGGAAATTCCACGCCGAGAACGCCGCCACCACGCCGACCGGCTGATAGATCACCGACAGGCGCGTCGCCGCATCGCGGCCGTCCTGGATCTGCCCGTAGATCCGCTTGGTCTCCTCGGCATACCATTCGAACTGCTCGGCGGCGGCGATCCACTCGCCGCGCGATTCCGCCAGCGGCTTGCCGGATTCCGTCGACATCACCACCACGAGCTCTTCAATGCGCTCGCGCAGCAACACCGATACCTGGCGCAGCCGCTCACCGCGTTCCCACGGCTGCACCTTGCGCCAGGCCTGGAAGCCCGAGGCCGCCGAAGCCAGCGCCTGGTCGATATCCTCTGTGGTCGCGTCGGGGATATGACCGATCACCTGCTCGGTGGCGGGGTCGAGCACCGGCTTCTTCTGCGTGCCGGTGCCCCAGCTCCACTTGCCGTTGATGTAGAGCCCAAACGTACGGTCGTGATACATGTTGTCGTCCAATCCCGATTTCAAAGAGTCTGCTGCAGCCATTCGCCCTGAACGGCATCGCACCAGTTGCCGACATTCCACTCGCCCCAGGCGCCGAGTCCGCCCAGCGGATTCTCGCCGGCATAGACCGGCACGTGCAGCACGCTCAGTCCGTCATGGACCTGCGCCTGTTCCAGCGCGGCCTGCAATTCAACCACGGTCCAGCCGCCATGCAACGCCTTCACGCCGGAGACGGCCGAGGCGAGTTTCACATAGTCGACGGCGACGCCGTCATTGGTGCGGAATTCGTTGCCGTATTGCGCCATCTGCAGGCCGGTGATCGCCGCCATCCGCCGGTTGTCGAAAATCACCAGCATGCCGCGAACGCCGTGCTCAACCGCGTCGATCAGGACCTGCGGGTTCATCATGAACGAGCCGTCGCCGCTGAAGGCGATGGCGTAGCGCGGCCGGCGCGCCGCCGCCGCCGCCAGCAGGGCGCTGCCAGCGAAGCCCATGTACGAGGCACCGGTTTCGGTGAAGGTATCGCCGCTGCGGTCGTCCTCGACGACCTGAAAGCCGTTGGCCTGGACGTCGCCGGCATCGAAATATTTGACGGCGTCGATTCGCTTGGCGAAGTCCGCGACCACCTTGATGGCGGCGGGCTGGCTCAGCGCCGGGCGTTGCCAGACCTGGTCCGCGAGCGGACCGGCGTTG
>JAQGJF010000431.1 GCA_028290765.1 Tardiphaga sp. | reverse complement strand
CGAACGGATAGAACTCGAGGCAGCGCTCGCCGATCGTTTGCGCCAGCGGGTATCGCTGACGCAGATCGATCATCAATCGATGACCATTGTAGGTGGGCCGACCGTCACGACGGCGTCTTCCAACACCGATAAGGTGGCTCTGTTTCGGAGCCTGTTCGCAGGTCGTCTCGACGTGTTTCCTCTCCGATGGGAAAACCGGAAGACCGCCAAGTCCGGCTACGCGCCCGCGTGCGCCAACGAGTGGGTCAGGGGGATATGCGGAAAACCCCAGGTCAAATGCGGGGAGTGCCCTCATCAAGCCTTCATCCCGGTCACCGACGACATGATCGAAAAGCATCTGCGCGGCGGCGATAGCCTGCGCTTATCTACGGGTGATTTCGTCTGCGGCGTTTATCCACTTCTTCCGGATGAGACCTGTTGGTTTCTTGCAACTGATTTCGACAAGGAGAGTTGGGCGGCCGATGCTTGGGCCATGGTGGAAACCTGCCGTTCCAAAGGGGTACCCGCTGCCCTTGAGCGGTCTCGATCCGGCAATGGAGGTCATGTCTGGATTTTCTTTTCCGAGCCGGTCGCGGCACGGACAGCACGACAGCTTGGTGCTGCCATGTTGACGGAGACCATGGAGTGCCGCCCCGAGATAGGATTCGCCTCTTATGATCGTTTCTTTCCAAGCCAGGATACCATGCCGGCCGGCGGCTTCGGCAATCTGATTGCGTTGCCATTGCAACGCAGGGCGCGCGAGCTTGGGAACAGTGTCTTCATCGACAAGGACCTTCGTCCGTACGACGACCAATGGGCATTCTTGGCGTCGATGCAACGGCTATCCGCCGATGCTGCATCCCAAATTGTTGCGGATGCAGAGATGCGCGGCCGCGTTCTGGCTGTCCGGATGCCGGTCGAAGACGAGGATGCCGACGAACCGTGGCGTATGACGCCGTCACGTCGCTCGAAGGCGGGCTCGATCGGGGTTGCGCTGCCGAGCAAGATCAACATCGTAGTCGCGGATCAGCTCTATATAGATCGGACCGAGTTACCGTCAGCGATGACAGCACGGCTCATACGTTTGGCAGCCTTTCAAAATCCCGAGTTCTATCGCGCCCAATCCATGCGGTTTCCCACCTTCGGTAAGCCCCGGATCATTTCTTGCGCCGAACTTCATGCGCGTCATGTTGGATTGCCACGAGGGTGCCTCGATGAAGCCGTTGACCTGATACGACGGGAGGGCGCCGACGTCGAGGTGGAAGATCTCCGAGTCATTGGCAATCCGCTTCCGAGCCGGGTGCGATTCCAGGGGACGCTACACGACCCGCAGGTCAAGGCGTTCGACGCCCTCTTGCCGCATGATCATGGCGTGCTCGCTGCGACGATGGCCTTCGGCAAGACGGTTGTGGCCGCTGCGCTTATTGCGCAACGTGGGCGCAATGCACTCGTTCTTGTCCATCGCCGTGAGTTGCTCATCCAGTGGATGGAGCGTCTTCGAACATTTATCGATATCGATCCGAAGGACATCGGCATCATCGGTGGCGGGCGCCGCAGGCCGACCGGTATCATCGATGTCGCGCTGATCCAGAGCCTCGTTCGCAAGGGTGATGTGTCAGACTTGGTGGCGGATTATGGTCATCTTGTCGTCGACGAGTGCCATCATCTCTCGGCGGCGAGCTTCGAACTCGTAGCGAGGCGGGCAAAGGCGCGATATGTCCTCGGGCTATCGGCGACCGTGACTCGCAAAGACGGGCACCATCCAATCATCTTCATGCAATGCGGCCCCATTCGACATCGCGTAGACGCGCGCGCGCAGGCTGCCGGGCGGGGGGTCAATCACCGCGCCGAGCATCGGGCAACGGAATTTCAGTTGCCGATACCCCTGGCTAGCTCGGATCGTCTTTCCATGCCGGCGGTCTATGCGGCCATCGCGGAAGACGAGCGGCGCAATGACCTGATCTTCGACGACGTGTTGAAGGCTCTGGAGGCAAAGCGGTCACCTGTCGTGCTGACCGAGCGCCGCGACCATCTCGAATATCTTCAAAGGCGCTTTTCACGCTTCGTGCGCAATCTCGTTGTCCTTCGGGGCGGGATGTCCATCGGCGAACGGAAGTCGGCTGAGACTGCCCTACGACTAGGCGACAGCCAGGAACGGCTTATCCTTGCTACGGGGCGTTATATTGGAGAGGGCTTCGACGATCAAAGGCTCGATACGCTTTTCCTCACAATGCCCATATCCTGGAAAGGTACGCTGGCTCAGTATGTTGGTCGTCTGCACCGCCAGCATGACGGAAAGACCGAGGTTCTTGTCGTCGACTACGTCGATGAGATGGTGCCGATGCTGGCGCGCATGGCAGCAAAGCGGCGAACTGGATACCGGGCGCTCGGTTACACGGTTGAGTGGTCCGCCCCTGTGACGGATCCAATTGGACGACCGCAAAACCCATAACCTGCCGATCATCGATCCTGTGGACGCCGGTCTCGCGGCGGCACTGCAAATTTGAAAGCGGCGCCGGGTCGTGGGAAAAGTCATGGAATGCGAGATTAATGTCTCGCGAGAAACGATTGCTGGATGGGAAGTAGTTCGATGAAATCCACGGTCCGAAACCTGAAGCCCGCGCTCCGGCCGCACAAAGAGCCAAAACTCTCGCGCACCCATCCGCCCACCGGCCTGTCGTCGGTGGACTGGCAGCGCGGTTTGCGCCGCCAGTTCGGTCGTGAGCAAGCCTTCGGTCTGGAAAATCTGACCAGCGAACCGTTCTTTTCCGAGTTTCGGGTCAGCAATCCGGTTTCGAAATCCAGTTACCGCGTGGCGATCCGAGGCTTGGGCCCCGGGGGCAATTTCTGTTCGTGCCCCGATTATGCCACCAGCGAGTTGGGGACCTGCAAGCACCTCGAATTCACGCTGGCCCGGCTGGCGAAAAAGCGCGGTGCCAAGACGGCGTTTGCGCGCGGCTATCAGCCGGCATTTTCCGAGCTGTATTTGCGTAATGACGGCCAACGCCACGCGTATTTTCGCGCCGGAACGGATTGCCCGGCGGCGATGCGCAAAGCCGCCGCCGGTCTGTTCGATGCCGAACGCGGCGGGATGCTGCCGGACGAGCGCCTCGGCGAGCTGGAACATTTTATGACCATGATGTCGAACAGCGGCCACGAATTTCGTGCCTATGACGATGCGCTCGAGTTCGTCGCCGCAAGGCGGGATGCGGACCGGCGGGCCGCAAAGCTCAAGCAGTTATTCCCACGCGGCGCCGCCGATCCCAAGCTGCTGGCGCTTCTGAAAGTGCCGCTCTATCCGTATCAGGCCGAGGGCGCGCTGTTCGCCGTGCGGGTCGGCCGCGCGCTGATCGGCGACGACATGGGATTGGGCAAGACCATCCAGGCCATTGCCGCGACAGAAATATTGGCACGGCATTTCGGCGTCTCGAAAGTGCTGGTGATCTGTCCGACCTCGCTCAAATACCAATGGCAAAGCGAAATTTCCCGTTTCGCGGGGCGTCAGGGTAAAAATGCGGCGCGCGTGATCAACGGTGGGCGGATGCAGCGGCAGACGGATTATGCCCTGGACGATTTCTGCAAAATCACGAACTACGAGAAACTCCAGCCCGATCTCGATTTGATCGCCGCCTGGGGGCCCGAACTGGTGATCGTCGATGAAGCGCAACGGGTGAAGAACTGGAACACCATTGCGGCGCGCGCCTTGAAACGCATCGATAGTTCCTATGCGATCGTGCTGACCGGTACGCCGCTGGAAAACAAGCTGGAAGAACTGATTTCCATCGTCCAGTTTGTCGATCAGCACCGGCTGGGTCCGACCTGGAAGCTGCTGCACGAACATCAGGTCAAGGACGAAGCCGGACGCGTCACCGGCTATACCGGGCTGGAGAAGATCGGCCAGACGCTGGCACCGGTCATGCTTCGCCGGCGCAAATCCGAGGTGCTGAAGCAATTGCCCGGTCGGACCGACCAGAACCTGCTGGTGCCGATGACCGAGGCGCAAACGGCCTATCACGACGACAACGCCGACGAAGTGGCGAGAATTGTCCGACGCTGGCGCAAGACCAAGTTTCTGTCGGACAGAGACCAGCGAAGGCTGACCTGTGCCCTGCAGAACATGCGGATGTCGTGCAACAGCACCTATTTGCTGGACCAGGAAACCGACCATGGCGTCAAGGCCGACGAATTGGCGGCCTTGTTCGACAAATTGTTCGTCGATCCAGAGGCCAAGGCGGTGGTGTTTTCGCAATGGACGCGGACCCACGACATCGTCATCCGCCGTCTCGAAGCGCGCGGACTGGGCTATGTCAGTTTCCACGGCGGCGTGCCGTCGGAGAAACGGCCGGCATTGATCGAGCGGTTTCGCGATGACCCCGCCTGCCGCGTGTTCCTGTCTACCGATGCCGGCAGTACCGGCCTCAACCTGCAGCATGCTTCGACCCTGGTAAACATGGACTTGCCGTGGAATCCGGCCGTCCTCGAGCAGCGCATCGCGCGCATCCATCGCATGGGCCAGGTGCGGCCGGTGCAAATCGTCAATTTCGTCTCAAAGGGCACCATCGAGGAGGGCATGCTTTCGGTGCTTTCATTCAAGCGCTCGCTATCGGCGGGAATTCTCGACGGCGGCAGCGGCGAGATTTCGCTCGGTGGTTCGCGTCTCAATCGCTTCATGAAGGACGTTGAGAACGTCACCGGGCAAATGGGTGAGGGAGAGGCCGTCACGCCGGCTGAGGAGGCGCGAAATATCGACTCGACTGGCGCCGGATTGGCGGAGGGCACAAGCGCGAACTCCGGTGTCGGCGAGAGACCGATCCTGCAGAGTGATGCCGCCGCATCATCATCATCGCCCGTCGCTGGCTCCGATCCGTGGCAAGCGCTGGTGCAGGTTGGCGCACAGTTCATTGCCGCTCTGGCCGCCGACGATTCCGTGACTGCGCATCCCTGGATCGAGCGCGATCCAGCCACCGGCGCGCGAAGCCTGAAAATGCCGCTGCCACCACCGGAAACCGCAAGGCAACTCGCCCACGTGCTTTCGGCGCTCGCGGACAACCGGCGGGGCGTCCGATGATGCACTGGTGGGCTGCTTCGACGGGTTTCGGCCGCAACCGCGACTTCAGGCAGCTGTTGGGATGAGCGGATCATGCGGCGGGCCGAGATCGAGAAGCAGAACCACTACCTTTTGCAGCAGCAGCGCCAATTTCGGGTCGCGGCGGACGTCGTAACAGATGCCTGGATGGCTTTTCCGGAGGTGGTGGACGTTGCCGTGATCGGCTCCGTGGCCAAGCGGCTGTGGAAGGAGGTCCCACGCTTCAGCGCGTATCGCCGACAGGGCATCGAGGTCTGGCATGAATGCCGCGATCTCGATCTGGCGCTGTGGGTCGACTCGCAACACTGTCTGCGCGAATTGCGCCGGGCCGGTATTCGCGCCTTGCAAACCGCGCATGAGTCCGGCGTCGGTACGAGCGTCGCCAGCCATCAGGTAGATGTATTTCTGTTTGCTCCGGGAAGCGATACCTATCTCGGCCGGCTCTGTGATTTCAATCAATGTCCCAAAGGTAAGCCAGACTGCCTGGTTCCAGGGTGCGGTGCCATCCCATTCAACAGGCGCTTTCCCGATTTCGTACCGCACGCGAATATTTTGGCACCTGCCGGCTACGCGATGCTTTATCAACGCGGCAAGGGACGGCTGCGATCCGCGCTTGATCTGTCCGATGTCGAAGCGGACTAAGGCCGGGCCGTTTGTCACCACCCGCAGTTTCTTCGATCATCGCCGCGACAAAAAGATTGATGAAGAGACAGCTCGCCGGTCGAATGCCTATATATGCTGGCCCGGGCGGCCGCCGGATTTAGCCGCGGCGAAAGCCTTGTCGACGACGTCTTCCGGCGTGTCGCCGAACTGGATCGGGACCGTCTTGCGCTCGTCCATATACTGGCCGTCGTAGAGAACCGGCTCCAACTTGTCCGACCAGCCGCCGGAACCCCGCAGGATGACGACGGGGCGTCCGTCGGCATAGGCGATCGTCAATTCGTTCAGCGTGCCGCAGCCGCCGCCGATCATCACGATCGAATCGCAGCCGCGCGCCGTGAGCAGGTTTCTGGCGCGTCCGAGGCCGGTTGGAAATACGACGTCGACAAATTCGTTGGCGCTGTCGCGGTCCATAGAAGGCAAAAAGCCGATTGTCAGGCCGCCGGCTTCCTTGGCGCCCTTGGACGCCGCGGACATCACGCCTCCGAGTCCGCCGGTGACGACGACGCCACCCTTGGCGGCAATCAGCCGGCCGATCTCGTGGGCCAATTGCATCGTTGCCGCGCTCACCGGATCGTTGGCGTGCTGTTCATTCTTCCCGATCACTCCGATCGTGGTGCGCCGGCCGTTTGCATTGGTCATTTCATTATCCTTGGTTGCATTGATCATGTGTTGTTTGAAGCGCGATCAGCGTGCGATCGAAGCCATTCGGTCGATGGCGTCCTGACGTGTGCCGCGGACCAGGCCGTCCAGGCCCCGCGTTTCCACGGCGAAGGAAGCCGAAACCGTTCCATAGCGGGCGGCGTCGACCGGATTGCCGGTTCGCAGCATGCCGACGAGAAATCCGCCGCAGAACGCGTCGCCGGCGCCGGTCGGATCCTCCGCCTTGACGGCAACGACAGGGATTTCGGCTGTCACGCCTCGGCCTTGTTCGAAGATGCGGCATCCGGCGGCGCCCAGCTTCAGGACAATCGTTTTGGCGCCATGGTCGAGAAGGGTGAGAATGGTCTGGTCCGGAGTTATGCCGGGGCGATAGGTCTCGACATCGGCTTCGCTCGGAAGCAATGCGTCGATGGCAGCGAAAAGATCGTGCTCCTGTTCGGGCGCGAGTGGATCCTCCCAAAAAGGGGAATCGGCCTGGATCCAGGCTGAGGCCCCGAGCCGTTGCCGGATGGCGGCGGCAATTCGTCGGTGTTTTGCCGCCGGCATGGTCGCGGAATGAATCCCTCGCACGGTGAGCCACCAATCCTCCGGAACATCGCTCTCGTCGGGCGCGAATTCGTGCCAGCGCGCCATGGCGTCGGGAAGCAGCGAGGAGTCGATGAACCTCGACCGTTCGGATGGCGGTATGCGATCGATGACCTCCGGCGGAAACGCCCGGCTGCGGGTGCCGTCGGCCTTGTAGGCGAACGCGACGTTGCGGCCATGGGGCTTGCCAAGATGCCTTACGCCGTCGATGTCGATCTGCAGCGAGCGCAGCAGTTCGAAGCAGGCCGTTGGGTAGCCGTCGCCAAACCGGGAGACCATGCCGACGCTGTCGCTCCAGACGCGAGCACCAAGCGCGCTATAGAGGGCATTGCCGCCGAAGGTCTGCGGCAGGCATTCGCCGGCGGCCGTCACGACATTGTCCGGCGTCAGACATCCGAAAATCGCCACCTCCGGCCCGATCATCGTGCCAACCCTCGGCTCTTGACCTGCCCAAGATAGGCCTCGACGACGCGGGGGTCGCTTCGGACGGCATCGCGCGTGCCCTGAATCAGGAACCTGCCGCCTTCCAGCACATAGGCGCGATCGCAAATGCCGAGCCCAAGCCAGGCCATTTGTTCGACCAGCAGGACAGCGATACCGCGGTTCTTCAGCGTGACGAAGGATTGAAAGATCGATCGCACCAGAGCGGGTGCCAGGCCCAGCGACGGTTCGTCGAG
>JAQGJF010000841.1 GCA_028290765.1 Tardiphaga sp. | reverse complement strand
ATGCGGCAGTTGATCGGTGCCGATAGCTTGGCGTTCCTGTCGGTCGACGGCATCTACCGCGCCATGGGCGAACCCGGCCGCGATCCGGCGCACCCGAAATTCACCGACCACTGCTTCACCGGCGATTACCCGACCCCGCTCACCGACATGACGCAGACCGAGGCGCAGCCCCGGCAATTGTCGCTGCTGGCGGAAGCGAGCTAGCTTTTGTCATCCCGGCCACCGGGTCGGCGCTTCGCGCCGATCCGTTGGCGAGGACGACGATAGGGCGGCATTACTGCTCCGCCATCCCCAGCAGCGTCGTCACCGTCTTCCAGTTGCGCGTCGTGGCGCCGACGCCCAAAACCTTCTCGATCGCCGTGTTCGAGAGCTTGGTCTCGCCGTAATTGACCGGGCAGTGCAGATAGATCTCGCCGCCAGCGATGCGATATTCGTCGCGGCTGCCCGCCAGCGCATCGAGCCGCTCGAGCGCAGCCTTCGCCGGCTTGACGGCCTTGCCGAGAAAGGTGACGTGCAGCTTGGTGATATCGACGGCCCCCTGTTTCAGGAACGGATTGCCGGCGACGGTTTTGGCCAACTCCGCGGCGTCGCGAACGACGACGGTGACCGGCAGCCGCGTTTGCGCATCCACCGTGGCCTTGAGCGTCTGGGCGAGTTTTGCCGCGTTCAGGCGCGAGGTGAAAACGAGGTTACCGCTCTGGACATAGGTCTTGACGTCACGCAGTCCGAGTTCCTCGCAGGCGTTGCGCAGCCAATCCATCTTGAGCGTGTTGCCGCCGACATTGACGCCTCGCAACATGGCAATATAGACGGTCAAATCGGCCCCCCGAGCGTTTGATTTTCGGCTGTTATCGTATCATAAGTCCCCCATCATGACCCTCCCCCTCGCCTCCCGCATCGCTCTCGTCACCGGCGCCTCGCGCGGCATCGGCTATGCCACCGCGCGCGCGCTGGCCAAAGCCGGCGCCCATGTGGTCGCGGTGGCGCGAACCCAGGGTGGTCTCGAAGAACTCGACGACGCCATCCGCCATGAGGGTGGCAGCGCGACGCTGGTGCCGCTCAACCTTACCGATTTCGAAGGCATCGCCCGGCTCGGCGCCGCGCTGCATGAACGCCACGGCAAGCTCGACATCCTGGTCGGCAATGCCGGTGTGGCCGGCCCATCCTCGCCGCTCGGCCATATCGAGCTGAAATCGTGGAACGACGTGATGGCGATCAACGTCACCGCGAATTTTCAGCTGATCCGCTGCATGGAGCCGCTGCTCAGGCAATCCGATGCCGGCCGCGCGGTGTTCATCACCTCGGGCGCGGCCAACAAGGCGCGGGCCTATCTCGGTCCCTATGCGGCCTCGAAGGCCGCCGTGGAAACCCTGGCGCGGGCATGGGCCAACGAGATCGCCTCGACGGCGATCCGCGTCAACCTGTTCAACCCTGGCCCGATCCGCACCCGCATGCGCGCGACCGTGATGCCCGGCGAGGATCCCTTGACCCTGGATACGCCGGAACAGGCGGCCGAACTGATCGTGCCGCTGTGCCTGCCGACCTGGAACGAGACCGGCAAGTTCTACGATTACCCGACCCGCACCCTGAAGAACTTTCGCGCCCCGGCATAGACGACGGCTTTACGCCTCTCGGTTGACTCGGCGCGGGCGGCGTTATTCACTCCCCACCAAGCGGGTCAACCCGCAGTGAATTCCCGGGAGGATGCCATGACGTCGATGTCAAATCGCGCACCATCAACATGTGCCGCGGCAAAGCCCGCCAGTTCCAAAATCCTTCACAGATTGATTGCCGTCTCCGCAGTGGCGGCAGCGCTGCTGCTCGGCACCGCCGCTCCGCACAACGCGCAGGCAGGCGAGATTCCCCGCTTCGAAGTCGACGCCTCCTGGCCGAAGCAGCTGCCGAACAACTGGATACTCGGCCAGGTCGGCGGCATTACCGTGGATTCAAACGGCCATATCTGGCTGATCCACCGGCCGCGTTCGCTGACCGACGACGAGAAAGGCGCCAGCCTGACGCCCCCGCGATCGAAATGCTGCGTCTCGGCTCCGCCGGTGCTGGAATTCGACGCTGAGGGCAACCTGCTGCGCTCCTGGGGCGGCCCCGGCGAAGGTTATGAATGGGTCGGGCGCGAACACGGCATCGAGGTCGATGAACGGGGATTCGTGTGGGTCGGCGGCAATGCCGACAACGACAACGCCATCCTGAAGTTCACGCTCGACGGCAAGTTCGTCTCGCAGATCGGCAAGATCACGCCGAGCAAGGGCAGCAACGACACCACCCAGCTCGGCAAGCCGGCCGAAACCACCATCGACAAGGCGGCCGATGAGATCTACGTCGCCGACGGCTACGGCAACCGCCGCGTCATCGTGTTCGATGCCTCCACCGGCGCGTACAAGCGGCACTGGGGCGCCTATGGCAAGCCGCCGAACGACGACAAGCAGGCGCCCTACGATCCGAAGGCGCCGGTGTCGCAGCAATTCGCCAATCCGGTGCATTGCGTGAAGCTCGCCAACGACGGACTGCTTTACGTCTGCGACCGGATCAACGACAGGATTCAGGTGTTCAAGAAGGATGGCACCTTCGTGAAGGAGTGGTTCTACGAGAAGAACACGCTGGGCAATGGCGCGGTCTGGGACATCGCTATATGGCCCGACCCGAAGCAGACCTGGCTGCTCAGCGCCGACGGCGAAAACAACGAGGTCCGAATCCTCAATCGTGAGGACGGCACCGTGGTCGGCAGCTTCGGCCACAACGGCCGCAACGCCGGCCAGTTCCACTGGATCCACGCCATGGCCGTCGACCAGAAAGGCAATGTCTATACCGCCGAGGTCGATACCGGAAAACGGATCCAGAAATTCAAGCTGGTATCGGATTCACTGCGGTAGGGCGCGAGACCAAACGCGCTAACCGACAGAGCCGCGGTGAACCTACGGCGGCGCGTTCGCGCTCACATCAGCCGATGGCCCGATGACGGGCCGTCAATGCCGCGCCTGATCGCGGTTCGCCCAACAAGATCGCACCGAGCAGATTTTGCATCTCCAGGCGGGCGGTGACATGCGACATGGTCGGTCGCGTGCCGAGCGTGACTTCGTCGATGTCATCGACCGCGGTCAGTCCACGCGGATAAAGCTCGCGGAAAATGACCCGTTCGGCCAGCCCTTCGATACAGCGGAAATCAAGCAACCGTGAAAGCTCCCGCAACCCCTCTCCCACGTACCGATTGTTGCGTGAACTGAGCGTCGAAAGCCGGTTGCGCAAAACGATCCAGTCGGTGGATTCCTGATCGAGCCGGCGCTGACGGCGAGCCGCTTGCACGATCTCCGAATAATGGCTGATGCCGGTGACCTTGAAGGTCTCGCGGTCGACACTGCCGAGCACGTCGAGATCGACAAAACTGTCATTTAGCGGCGTGATCAAAGTGTCGGCCAATGCGTGCGCCAGCCGCATCAAATAACTATCATGACCGGGAGTATCGATGACAATCACGCCGTAGCTGCGCGACAGGGTATAAACCGCATCGGTCAGCGTCCTGCATCCGGCCGCCTCGTCCGCGGCCGTGGGATATTGAACCCTGCCAAAACAGAAATGATCGGGAACTTCGAGGTCGCGGCCAACCTGCCGGGCCCAGCCGCGTCTGTTCTCGACAAAATGGGTGAAGCTCCGTTGCCGCGCATCGAGATCGATGGTGGCGACGCGCTGGCCCGACTTGATCAGCGCGATGGCGACATGCATGGCGACCGTGGACTTGCCCGATCCGCCTTTTTCATTCGCGACAACGATAACGCGGGTAGACGACATAAGCCCCCGATCGTCCGCTCGATGCGGCGGACGGGTGCCGGATTTGACCGGGGTAATGAACCCTGATTCTCAATTTTCCTGCAAGCCGAAGCGAACCGTGAAATCAATGCATGCGTACGAATCGCCCCGCGATGACGCGTGATCCACGACATCTTGATGACGAACTTACGAAAGACACCGAATTTTTAATTTGAGCGACGCCGACGATCTCGTCAATGCGAAGCAACCAACCGGCGCGGTCGAACTAATGAATCGACTTTTGCGCTTCGATCAGCACATCGATCGGAGACCACGGCTTTGCCATGAAAGTCGTGCCGTCCGGCAGGCGGCGCAGGCGCGGTACGCCGGATGTCACGATGACATGCAGGTCGGGAAACCGCGCTTTCGCGATCGAGGCGAGCTCAATTCCGTCCATCGAGCCGGCCAGTTCCACGTCGGTGAACACCATCGAGACGCAATCCCCTGATTGATCGAGGATGAGGACGGCCGCCTCCGCGCTTTCGCACTGGATGACGTTCATGTTGCTCTCTTCCAGCAAGGCGCTGACCAGCGAACGCTGCAATTCATCATTCTCGACGACCAATGCGGTGGGTTTGAATGCTTGTCCCATGGACTCTCCTCTGGTTGACACAGGGGTCAATGCCTTGGAGGCGGCACGGTTCGGAAAATACCGAGGTTCCCTGTGACTTTCTCGATGCCCGCCTGCAGATGCCTGTTTTGACGCCACAATGTCGCAGCCCACGCGAAGGGGTGCCTGCCGGTCGTTGCTGTGATAATAAGTCTGGGTCGAACGATCACCGGTGCTGAAGACGCCGGATTCGTTGCGGCAACACACAATCAGTCGGCGAAGGGCCAGGCCGCGCAAGACGGCCATCCTCGCGCGAAAAACAGGGAGAGGAATACTTATGAGGACATTTACTGTCTCGCGGCGGCGCGTGCTCGCGGTCGCGCTGGCGAGTTTCGGGCTTGCAACCCAGGCACTGGCCCAGGACAAGTCCGTCAAGATCGGCGTGCTCAACGACATGTCGAGCCTCTATGCCGACATCGGCGGCCCGAATTCCGTGGTCGCGGTCAAGATGGCGGTCGAGGATTCGGGATTGCTGAAGAAGGGCTGGAAGATCGACGTGCTGAGCGGCGATCACCAGAACAAGCCGGATGTCGGCGTCAATATCTCCAGGCAATGGATCGACAATGACAAGGTCGATGCGATCGCCGATACGCCGAACTCCGGCGTGGCACTCGCCGTGAGCAATCTCGTCAAGGAGAAGAACGCGGTGCTGCTCAACTCGGGCGCCGCCTCGGCCGACCTCACCGGAAAGGCCTGCACGCCGAACACGATATCCTATACTTACGATACCTACATGCTTGCCAACGGCACCGGCAAAGCGCTGACCAAGTCCGGCGGCGACAGCTGGTTCTTCCTGACCGCCGACTATGCCTTCGGCCATGCGCTGGAGCGCGATACCTCCGCGGTCGTGACCGCCAATGGCGGCAAGGTGCTGGGTGGCGTCAAGCATCCGATCAACACCTCGGATTTCTCGTCGTTCCTGCTGCAGGCGCAGGCGTCCAAGGCCAAGGTCGTGGGCCTCGCCAACGCCGGCGGCGACACCACCAATGCGATCAAGCAGGCTTCCGAGTTCGGCATCGTATCCGCCGGCCAGAAACTTGCCGCACTGCTGCTGTTCATCAACGACGTGCATTCGCTGGGACTGAAGACGGCGCAGGGGCTGACGTTCACGGAATCCTTTTACTGGGACATGAACGACCAGACCCGCGCCTTCTCGAAGCGGTTTTCGGCGCTCGCCAACAAGAACGCGATGCCGTCGATGACCCAGGCCGGCAACTACGCCATGGTGCTGCACTATCTCAAGGCAATGGACGCGCTCGGCGGCAATCCGCATGATGGCGCCAAGGTCGTCGCCAAGATGAAGGAACTCCCGACCGACGATCCGTTGTTCGGCAAGGGCCCGCTGCGCGCCGATGGCCGCCGCATCATTCCGGCCTATTTGTTCGAAGTGAAGAAGCCGGACGAGTCGAAATATCCGTGGGATTACTACAAGCTGATCGCCACGATCGCACCGGAAGACGCCGCCAAGCCGCTCGAGGCGAGCGACTGTCAGCTGATCAAGAAATGAACGCGTCGACCGGCCGGATCCTGGCGATCCGGCCGGTTGCCTATCGGCTCGATGACACGCTTTCTTAACCCGTCATGCGAGGTGAAATCCCGTCCCCTGTTCGTTCCAGCGTGAACAAAGCGGCATTGAACCTGTTGGCCCCGTTGGATGACTCACGGTTGGAACTTTCCACACCAAGGAGGGTTTCAACCCGGGATCAGGAGTTCTTCATGCAGGCTATCGTCGACAAGGTCATGCGCGCCTTCGCCTTCAAACATCCGGTTTCGGATGCCGAGGCCAAACTCGTGCGCCAGGAAGTGACTGATTTTGCGGCGGAATTGCTTGAAAATTACAAGAGCCAGCTCGCCCACCGGACGCTTCGCGCCGGCCGCGGTTAAGCACTGCCGGGTTCAAGCGCCGCGCATTTTGGTCAGCACGCGCGTCGCGATCACCAGCGCCAATATCAAGAGCCCCGAAGCCAGCAGGAACGGCGCACCAGGCAGGATCAACGGCGCACCGGTGCCGATGAAATATGCGAAGGTCAGCGTGAACAGGAACGGGCCGAGCAGCTGGGACACGCTCTGCACGCTGTTGGTGGCACCCTGCAGCTGACCCTGCTGCTCCGGGCTGACCAACTGCGTCATCAGGCCCTGCGTGGCGGCGCCTGCAACGCCCCATAGCGCCATCACCGGAATGCCGAGCCAGAACAGATGGCCAGTCGGCGCGGCGCCGAAAACCAGAAAGCCCACCGCGCCACAGCCAAGCCCCAGCAGCAGCGCGTTGCGTTCGCCGAAGCGCTTCACGATCGGCCCGATCGCCGCGCCCTGCACCACCATGGCGCAAACGCCGACCAACGCCAGTGTCAGGCCAACGGTCTTCTCGTCCCAGCCATAACGATAGGTCGCATAGAGCACGAAGGTGCTCGGCAACACGACGTGCGCCAGCTGGGCGATGAAGTTCACCACCGACAGACCTGCGAGAACCGCGTTCGAGCGCAGCAATTTCAGCGCCCCCACCGGATTGGCGCTGCGCCAGCGAAACGGCGAGCGCAGGTGTTTCGGCAGCGACTCCGGCAGAACAAGAAGGCCATACAACGTATTGGCAAAGCTCAGGCCTGCCGCGACCCAGAACGGCAGCCGCGGATCCATCCCGCCGAGCAGGCCGCCGACCGCGGGCCCGAGGATGAATCCGGCGCCGAACGCGGCGCCGACCTTGCCGAATACCGCGGCGCGCCGCTCCGGCGGCGTGATATCCGCGATATAGGCGAACGACGTCGAGATGCTGGCGGAGGTAATGCCGGAAATCACCCGGCCGATGAACAACCAAAGCAGCGATGGCGCCAATGCCATCAGGACGTAATCGAGCGCCAGGCCGAAATTCGACAGCAGCACCACCGGCCGGCGGCCGAACCGGTCCGACAGGCCACCCAGAATGGGCGAGAAGAAGAACTGCATCAGCGCCCATGCGGTGCCGAACAGGCCGAAGATCCGGGCGGCGCTGGCGGTGTCGTTGTCGACAAAACTCTCCACCAGCTTCGGCAGCACCGGCATGATCACGCCGAGTGCGAACATGTCGAGCAGGATGGTGACGAAGATGAAAGCAACCGCCGCACCGCGCGGCGTCTCCACCAGCCGCGCTTCGGTCAGGCTTGCGGCGGGCTCATCGCTCACGATGGCCGCCTGCGCTTGTGGGCAAACGGATTGGCCTTCTCGCGCAGCGTGATGCGCACCGGCGTGCCCGGCAATTCGAAGAACGTGCGCAGGCTGTTGACGAGATAGCGCAGATAGGATTCCGGCACAGCATCCGCGCGCGAACAGAACACCACGAAACTCGGCGGCCGCGCCTTGGTCTGCGTCACATAATTCAGTTTGAGCCGCCGGCCCGAAACCGCCGGCGGCGGATTGGAATCCACGGCCTGTTCGAACCAGCGATTGAGCGACGCGGTTGGCACCCGCCGGTTCCACACCGCATAGGATTCCTCGATCGCTTTCATCAGGCGGTCGATGCCTTCGCCAATCAGGCCGGATACCGCGACGATCGGCACGCCCTTCACCTGCGGCAGCAAATGGTCGACGTCGGTGCGCAGGCCCGCGATCAGGCTCGCCTGCCGCCCCATCAAATCCCATTTGTTGACCGCGATCACCAGCGCGCGGCCCTCGCGTTCGATCAGGTCGGCGATGCGCAGATCCTGTTCCTCGAACTTGTTCTGCGAATCCATCATCAGCACCACGACTTCGGCGAAGCGCACCGCGCGCAGCGCGTCCGCCACCGAGAGCTTTTCCAGCTTCTCCTCGATCCGCGACCGCCGGCGCAGCCCGGCGGTGTCGAACACCCGGAATTCGCGGCCCTGCCAGGTAATCTCGACGGAAATCGAATCGCGCGTGGTGCCGGCCTCGGCCGAGGTCAGGAGCCGCTCTTCGCCGAGCAGATGATTGATCATCGTGGACTTGCCGGCATTGGGCCGGCCGACGATGGCAACCCGGATCGGCCGCTTCGAGAGGTCTTCGTCAGGCTCGATGACGTCGTCGTCGTCGAACTCCTCCCGCTCTTCGACGGGCTCCGGCATCAGCACGCGCAGCGCGTCGTACAGGTCGCTCAGGCCTTCGCCATGTTCGGCGGAGATCTGGATCGGCTCGCCCAAACCGAGCGCGTAGGATTCCATGGCGCCGGCCTCGCCATGCTTGCCTTCGCTCTTGTTGGCGACGAGCACCACCGGCTTGTTGGCGCGGCGGGCGAAGTCGGCGAACGCCCGGTCGTTCGGCGTCAGGCCGGCGCGGGCGTCGATCACGAACATCAGCGCGTCGGCGAGGCCGATCGCGGTCTCGGTCTGCTCCTGCATCCGCGCGGTCAGCGAGCCCTTGGCGCCTTCGTCGAGGCCGGCGGTATCGATGATGGTGAATTCGAGGTCGCCGAGCTTGCCCTGGCCTTCGCGGCGGTCGCGGGTAACCCCGGGCGTGTCATCGACCAGCGCGAGTTTCTGGCCGACCAGCCGGTTGAACAGCGTCGATTTTCCGACATTGGGCCGGCCGATGATGGCAATGGTGAAAGACATGAATGATCCGTGCGCCGTCGGCGCGTATTCCGAAAAGAGGTTGAGAGCATTTTCTCGCGGGAAACTGAAGTCAGTTTGCCGGAAAATGCTCCTCGATGCGTATAAATGAGACGAAAACCCTTGTCTCAGCGCTGGAAAGTACCGCTGGGCATCGGCGCCGGGAATGGCGAAGCCGAGGGCTGCGTCTGCTGGGGCTGGGCCTGCTGGGCGCGTGTTGCGGGCTGTGCGGCCGGCTCATCGTTCGGCAAGGACGTGGTGCGCCGCCGGACTATTTTCTTGGGCGGCGCGGGAGGTGCCGCGGCGGTGCCGCCTTCCTCTTCGGGGGCTGCCGCCGCATCGGGCTCCGCGGCCGGGTCCTGCGCGGGCGCGGCGCTGACCGCGGCGGGCTTGCTCGCCTTCGGCTTGGCACCGCGCTTCGCCGATTTCGCCTCCGCGGCGGGCGGCGGCGGCGGCGCGATCGCAGCGTCCTGCTGCTGCAGCGGATCGGGATTGCTGCCCTTGTACAGTTCTTTCGGCACGCCCTGCTGCACGCCGGGGACGCCCTCGGGGAACACAGGCTTGCGCTCGCCGGGCAGCTTTTTCTTGGTGTCGAAGATATCGAGCATGTCCATCGGATCCCAATTGCTCATGCTGCCGCATCCGGTCAGCACGCTGGACAGCGCGATCAGGACGGATGCGGAAACGAGACGTTGCAAACGGCGCATGGACAGCTTCTCACTCAGATCTTGGTCGTCGACGCGTCTTCAGCTCTTGGCCACCGGCGGAAGCAACGCCTGCAGCGCCTCCGTGCGGGTGCGCAGGCTCGCCGGTGTCTCGCCGTCATTGGCAATCAGGTCGAGCCACCGCCGCGTCGCCACGACGTTGTTGGAACGCCAGGCCGACAGCGCCAGCAATTCCCGCGCGGAATGCCGGTACGTGCTGCCCGGCGCCGCCGCCGGTTCCAGCCGCTGCAGCATATTGTCGTAGGTCGTGGTTTCCAGCAGTAGGCCGGCAGCGCGCAGCTTGGCGAGATCCTGCTCTGGGACGTTGACGCTGCGATCGGCGGCGATCTCGTCGTACAGTTTCACGGCGGCCTGCGGGTCGCGCTTGGCGGCTTCCGCCGCGGCGCGCAGCCGCGCCAGCGTGCGGTAGCCGGACGGCGCCTCGGCGGCCAGCTTGGTGAAAGCGGCCTCGGCCTCGGCGGGCTTGTTCTTCTCGGCGAGATCCGCCGCCTGGTCGAAGGCGGCCCCGGCCTCGGCGGCCTTCTTGGCCTCCAGGTACTGGTAGCCGCGCCAGCCGCCCACCGCGGCGATGATCAGCAGCGCGCCGGCCACCAGATAGATGGAATACTGGTCCCACAGCTTCTTGAGCTGGTCACGGCGTACGTCTTCGTCGACTTCATTAAATAATTCAGACACTTAAGGTAATCCCGTCCCCGGTTGGCCGCGTCCCATCCACGCCGCGCCGAATGGGGCGCCCCGTCATGGCGGCGGCGATACCCTAGCGATATGGCGACGGCAAGGCAAAGCAAGCCCGATCAAAGCGTTACCAGGGACATGCTTAATTTCAACAGCAATTGGTGCGGCCGTTGGCGTTCTCGGCCGCGCTGTTCGAACCGCTCATGGAATTGGCGTTGTTTTCTCCGGTAGCCCCGTTGCCGACGGAAAATCCGGGCGTAGGCTGAATACCGCGGGAGAACTGAACCTTGTGGGATTTGTGAATCCGCTTCGCGGCCTCGGCGTAACCGACGGGCATCAGGACAATGCTGACGGCAATCGCCACATGGATCAGAGTCTTCATCGTTCGATCTCCCTGTCGGCGCATTTCGGCGCGTTTTGCCTTCGAAAACAAACCGCAGCTGCGCGCACTTATTCCTTCACAACAACGTCAGAGGATCGCACCGCAGCGTCCGCGATCGGGTCATTGATGATGGGCTTCAAGTCGGGATGTTCCGATCGCGAAGCCGCCCGTCAGCTCCTGCCACCGCTGGTGCGGCCGTTGGCGTTCGAGCCGGCGCTATTGGAGCCGCTCATGGAATTGGCGTTGTTTCCGCCAGTCGCCGCATTACCACCGGACAGGTCGAGGTTACCTGGGATCGCACCGCGCGACTCATATGACGAGTGAGACCTGTGGATTTTCTTCGCGGTTTCGGCATGGCCGCCGGCGGGCATCGCTGCAACACCGGCAGCGATCGCCGCCAATAGCAGGTATTTCATCGTTCGATCTCCGTTCCAGCGCCCAGCCGTCTTATACTGGATCCACGCCATCCACGCCCGTTCCTTCACAGGCTCGCCGCTTCACAGCTCCGTTAACAGCAGCATCAAGCGCCCACGACGGGAACGCCGATCACGACGGGATGAAATGCGAAGGCGAGCGCGAGATAGGCGACGACGCCGACCGCGATCGCGATCAGGTCGTTGCCGGGGCCTCCCACCGGTATCGGCGGCGCCCCGGGATCGGCGCGGCGTTTCAACGAAATCCGGTCGAACACCGCCCAGGCCAGAAACGACCCGAACAGGATGATCGAACCGAGATCGCCATTGGCGAGCAGATGCGCCGCGGCCCACAATTTGACGCCGGCCAGCATCGGATGTTTCAGCGTGGTGTAAATCCGCCCGCGGACATAGGACGCCACCACCAGGATCACGGCCGGGAGCATCAGCGCCACGGTGATGTGCTTGAAGGCGGTCGGCGGAGACCAGACGTCGATCCAGCCGGTCGCGCGGTAATTGGCGAAACCCCAGACGATCAACGCCAGCCCCGCGGCCGACACCAGCGCGTAACCGATCTTGTAGGCGCTCTCGCCGCCCATCGCGATCACTTGCGCGCGCAAGTCGCGCTGGGTCGTCAGCAAATGGACGCCAAGGAACAGCACGAGGCCGAGGATCATCACGCCGAGTCCCATGACACCTCCTGGTCCGCCTTGTCCGACCCGTCCGCCCGCGAAGGGCGGTTTGCGCGGCGGAAAAATCCCACTATGGTCCGCGCGACGCAAGAGCCCCGCAAAGCGGCTCCGGGTATAACTGGTTTAGGGATGGGCGCAATGCTGCGAAACACCACGGAACAAACGCGCCGGCTGATACTGGCGCTGACGGCGCTGCTGTGGCTCCCGGGAGCGGCGCAGGCCCAAGACTGGCCGCCGAAGACGGTGCGGATCGTGGTGCCGTTCGCGCCGGGTTCGACGCCCGACATGGTCGGACGCGTGCTCGCCGACAGCCTGCAGGCGCGGCATCCCGGATCGAGCTTCGTGGTCGAAAACAAACCCGGCGCCTCCGGCAACATCGGCACCGATGCGGTGGCGAAAGCCGCGCCCGACGGCGCCACACTCGGCATATCGCTGGGCGGCCCGCTCGCCATCAACACGCTGCTGTTCGCCAAACTGCCCTACAACCCCGATACCGACCTCGTACCGATCACATTGCTGACCCAGCTGCCGAGCGTGCTCGCGGTCCCCGCCAGCCTCGGTGTGTCCAATGTCGCGGAATTCGTCGCCAAGCTGAAAGCCGACAGCAAGGGCCTCGCTTACGGCTCGATCGGCGCCGGCTCGCTGTCGCAGCTGTGCATGGAGGCGATCGGGCAAAAGGCCGGCGCTACCATGGTGCATATTCCCTATGCCGGCTCGCCCAATGCGGTGACCGCGCTGATCCGCGGCGACGTGCAGGCGGCGTGTCTGCCGGCGATCGCGGTGACGCCGCAGCTTGCCACCGGCGCGGTCAAAATCCTCGCAGTCTCGACGCCGGTCCGGTCGCCGTTTCTGCCCGACGTGCCGACGCTGAAGGAGAGCGGCATCGACGTGCAATCGGATGCCTGGAACGCGCTGGTCGCACCTGGCGGCACGCCGCCCTCGATCATCGCGACCGTCAACGCCGAGGTGCGCAAAACCCTCGGCGAAACGGCGGTGATCGACAAGCTGAAAATCCAGCTGATCGCGCCTGCGCCGTCATCGCCGGAGCAACTGCGCCAGAAGATAACCGACGAAAAGGCGCTATGGGC
>JAQGJF010000362.1 GCA_028290765.1 Tardiphaga sp. | reverse complement strand
CCGTCGTTGCTTTAAGTCGCGTCCCCCGTTGAGAACGAGGTGCGCCGGTTCGCCTCCGGCTGCCAGTCACGGTTGCAAGGGGTGAAGGGACCTTCAACGGCATCTCTTGAGAGAGATGCTGGCCTCTTAAGTAAAACTACCTAAGCGACCCTCGGTTCTTCATCCCTTGGCGGCTGTCCGGCCTCTTGTCCGGATACCTACCGACTGACACACGACCACAGGCACGTGCGAAATTGGGCAAGAGTGCAAATAGGTGGTTTGACTCCGCTTCGCAACATTTTTTTTAGGCTGGAGACAATTTTCTCCCACAGGCGCGCGCGGCGTTGCTCTCACGCCACGGAATCGGCGCTGAACATGAATGGATGTTAAAGTTGATTAAGAAGATCTGAGCGCGGCCGAAGTCGAGAGCGCGAAGCTGGCGCGTCGTGCTCAGGCACGCTTCGTAAAAGGCTCGACGCGCTGCGCGGCGCGGATGAACGCCACCATGATGAAGACGCCGATCGCAAACAGGATGGCCTGCAGGATGTGCGCGCCGGTGTCGTCGAGCCCGAACAGGATCGCGAGCGCCCAGCCGCCGGCAAAGGCCGCGCCGAACACCTCGGCGCCGATCAGGATCGCCGCGCTGATCACGGTGATGACGCTGGGCCAGAGGATCTGGCGGGACGCGGAAGGGGAGGGCTGTGAGCTCATGTCGATAGGTCCTGTTGCGGGCCGCAATGTCTCTGAAAAAGCCCGATCTAGCAAGCTCCGGCAGGCTGTTCCGGGCGCAAAAAAGCCCCATCGCATGCTATAGGTAACTGCGCCGCAGCGGCCGCTACAGCAGGATTTATGATGCCAGAATCGTCCGACAAGATCGCCGTCTCCAAGCCCGCAAGCACGGGCCTCGAAAACCCGCTGCTGAAGGCAAATCCGCTTCTGAAGGGATGGCAGACCCCGTTCGAGACGCCGCCGTTCGGCGAGATCGTGCCGGAGCACTTCCTGCCGGCGTTCGAGCAGGCCTTCGCGGATCATTCCGCCGAGATTGCGGCGATCACCCACGATCCGGCGGCGCCGGACTTCGCCAACACCGTCACCGCGCTGGAGCGCGCCGGCAAGCTGCTCACCCGGGTGTCGTCGGTATTCTATGACCTGGTGTCGGCCAACTCCAATCCGGCGCTGCTCGAGATCGACAAGGAAGTGTCGCTGCGCCAGGCGCGGCACTGGAATCCGATCATGATGAACGCGGTGCTGTTCGGCCGGATCGCGCTGCTGCACGAGAACCGCGCCACGCTGGGCCTGACCTCCGAGCAGCTGCGCCTGCTGGAGCGGACCTATACCCGCTTCCACCGCTCCGGCGCCGGGCTCGACGAGGTGGCGAAAAAGCGGATGGCGGAGATCAACGAACGGCTGGCGCATCTCGGCACCACGTTCAGCCACCACCTGCTCGGCGACGAGCAGGACTGGTTCATGGAAATCGGCGAGGGCGACACCGACGGCCTGCCGGAGAGCTTCGTCGCCGCCGCCAAGGCTGCGGCCGAAGAGCGCGGCATGGCCGGCAAGGCGGTCGTGACCCTGTCACGCTCCTCGGTCGAACCGTTCCTGAAGAGCTCCAGCCGGCGCGACCTGCGCGAGAAGGTATTCAAGGCGTTCACCGCGCGCGGCGACAACGGCAATGCCAACGACAACAACGCCGCCATTGTCGAGATTCTCAGCCTGCGGGAAGAGAGCGCCAAATTGCTCGGCTTTCCGACGTTTGCGGCCTACCGGCTGGAAGATTCCATGGCCAAGACGCCCGAGGCGGTGCGGGGCCTGCTGGAGCGGGTCTGGAAGCCGGCACGGGCGCGGGCTTTGGCGGACCGCGATGCCTTGCAGGCGCTGGTCGCGGAAGAGGGCGGCAATTTCGCGCTGGCGCCGTGGGACTGGCGCTATTACGCCGAAAAACTGCGGCAGCGCCGCGCTAATTTCGACGACGCCGCGATCAAGCCCTATCTCGCGGTCGACCACATGATCGACGCCGCTTTCGACTGCGCCACCCGCCTGTTCGGGCTCTCCTTCGCCGAGCGCAAGGATATCCCGGTCTGGCACCCCGACGTGCGGGTGTGGGAGATCAAGGACGCGAAGGGGCAGCATAAGGGCCTGTTCTACGGCGACTACTTCGCCCGGCCCTCGAAGCGCTCCGGCGCCTGGATGACCTCGCTGCGCGACCAGCAGAAGCTGGACGGCGAGATCCACCCCTTGATCATCAATGTCTGCAATTTTGCCAAGGGCGCCGACGGCGAGCCGTCGCTGCTGTCGCCGGACGACGCGCGGACCCTGTTCCATGAGTTCGGTCACGGCCTGCACGGCATGCTGTCGAACGTGACCTATCCGTCGCTGTCCGGCACCAGCGTCTTCACCGACTTCGTCGAACTGCCGTCGCAGCTCTACGAGCACTGGCAGGAGCAGCCGCAGGTGCTGCGACAATTCGCGAGGCATTATCAGACCGGCGAGCCGCTGCCGGACGATCTGCTCAAGCGCTTCATCGCGGCGCGAAAATTCAACCAGGGTTTCGCCACGGTGGAATTCGTGTCCTCGGCGCTGATCGATCTCGAATTCCACACCCAGCCGGCCGCCGCCAGCCGCGACGTTCGCGCCTTCGAACAAAAGGAGCTGGAAAAGATCGGCATGCCCGCGGAGATCTCGCTGCGGCACCGGCCGACGCAATTCGGCCATATCTTCTCCGGCGATCACTACGCCTCGGGCTACTACAGCTACATGTGGTCCGAGGTGATGGACGCCGACGCCTTCGGCGCCTTCGAGGAAGCCGGCAACATCTTCGATCCGGCGGTCGCCAAACGCCTGCACGACGATATCTATTCGTCGGGCGGCTCGCGCGATCCCGAGGACGCCTATATCGCGTTCCGCGGCCG
>JAQGJF010000337.1 GCA_028290765.1 Tardiphaga sp. | reverse complement strand
ATGGCAAGGCGCAAGGGCGAGTGCAAGGCCGACGAGGCCGGCGGATAATAGACGCATGTTCCCTCCGTGGTGCAGCTTGTGCGGACTGCGTTGTTCGACGTCGTTTTCTGGTCGGTTTCTACACTGGAAGCGACGGCGGCGGCTCGCGGAATGTCCCGCCGTTCCGCACAGCGGAATGCTATCTTGTCGCAGTGGGAGCGTTGCCGGCGATGCGGCCTTGGCCCCTGTCCTGGGAGCGTTTGAACCGGTCGGTTACTTGGAATGGAACAATTGTTGCTTTGTGCGTAGTCTTCAGCTCTCGCAAGCGAGGAGCAGCCGATGAAGCGCCGCGAATTCCTTCTGGGTGCCGGTGGTTTGGCTGTCGCGCCCCTTGCAGCGGGAGCGCAACAACCAGCCATTCCGACCATCGGATATCTGAGCACCTGGGCGGCGAAGGACTCAGCCAGAGTTCTTGCAGCGTTCTGGAAGGGTCTCGAGGAGGCCGGCTTTGCCGAAGGCAGAAATCTATCCGCCGAGTACCGTTTCGCCGACGGCAGGCTCGACCGTCTTCCGGAATTGGCAGCCGATCTTGTCCGCAAGCCGGTAACGGTGCTCGTGACGTCGGGCGGCTCGAACTCGGCCGTTGCGGCGAAGGGCGCCACATCGGCGATTCCAATCGTGTTCGTGATCGGCGGCGACCCCGTAAAATTGGGGTTGGCGGCGAGTGTCTCGCGGCCCGGCGCCAACGCCACGGGGATGACGATCATCTCCGCTGACCTTGCGCCGAAGCGATTTGGCCTGCTGCGCGAACTCGTCCCCGATGCGACCACCTTCGCGGCTTTGACCAATCCGGCCACCCCGGAGGGGAAGGGACAGTCATCCGATATGCATACCGTCGCTCAGTCGCTCGGACTAAAACTTCGTTTTCTGGAGGCGAGCGACGAAAAGGGGCTTGAAGCCGCTTTTGGTTCGTTTGCTCAGGAGAAGGCCGACGCATTGCTGGTCGGCAGCGATCCGATATTTGACGTTCATCGGGACAAGCTTGTCGCCTTGGTGGCCGCAGCGAAAATTCCGGCCATCTATCAGTTTCGCGACTATACCGCGGCGGGCGGCTTGATGAGTTACGATCCAGACCTCGTCGATGCGCATCGCCAGATCGGCATCTATACCGGCAGGATTTTGCGCGGTACCAAGCCTGCGGATCTGCCCATTCAGCATCCAACCAAGTTTCGGCTGGTGATCAACCTCAAGACAGCAAAAGCGTTGAGCCTTACGGTTCCGCCGAACCTGCTTGCCCAGGCCGATGAGGTGATCGAATGAGAGGTGCGCCCGCTTTTTTCTTTTTCCTGATGTAAAAACGAGATCCGCCGTCTCCGGCAGCCAGGATTGTGAATGTCTGCTAATCGCACCAAACATCGGCCTTGCTATTCAATCAGCAAGAGCCCGCGCTTCTTCTCGCCGTCGAAGGTATTGACGGCGGCGAACAGGCGCGTCCGTTCGACCAGCCATGGTTTGTAGTCCGAATTGACGTCGAGGATGAACACCAGATCCTCGGTTTCGAGATAGCCGCCGATCGGCGAATGGTGCCCGACGCCGGCGCCAAATATTTGTTGGCGACTGAAGTTCACGATGTAGCGTTGGCTCGGATCGTTGGAGCGGCGCAGATGCTCGCGAAACTGTTCTTCACTGAGATCGCGCAGGATAGTAATTTTCCGACTCGCTTTGGCCCGCGCGACATCGGCCAACTCGTCCAGCGTGAGGCCCAAAATACACACGCCTGTCCAGCACCAACCCGTGCCAGCCAACACCTCGCCTTCTGTGCTTGCCGCCTCCCCCAGCGAGCGATACGCGTTGGCAACGGCGGCGGGCCCGCAACGCGACGCGTTTGACTGCCAGATAAGTTCCCGGTTGAATGTGGCCGCCACCGGCAAGCGCCACGCGCGCTCAATAAGCTCTGGTGTACGTGTCACGGACGACGCAATGGCCTGTGGCGGCACCTTGGAGTGACTGACGACCACCAGTGCCCCGGCGCCGAGCAGTCCAGCAGCGACTACAATGCTAATGCCACTAATGTAGTGTCTGCGCGTCATGGGCTTGAGCCATCAGCGGAGTCATGACGCACTCAGTACCAGACGTTTCCAAGCCCCACCGCAAGGTCCGCTTTGTGCCAGGTCTGCTTTGTGCCAGGTCTGCTTTGTGCCAGGTCTGTGCCATGCGTGGACGGCTCCGAGTTGCCAAGGGCTTTCTTCGCGCATGCAGGCTGGGTCGGTGCGGCCATGCGTTCGGCCTGTAAGTGCGGTTCACATCACCGCTGGCCATAATGCCCTCCGCGGATCACGCCTCGCGATGTCCCGTTATGCACAGCATCATTCCCGTTAGTAATATAATATACGATGGTTTGTATTGACATCGTCGAAGAAATTTCGATCGAGAGTCGCAAATGGAACCGACAGCCTCGTTTTCGCAGGGCACAGTGGTGCCGGGGCTGGATCAAAGCACATCCAAAAGCAGATCGAACACGGAGCGTGAGCTCTCGTGACGCAAGCGAGCGTCTCGGGAAATGGCTTTCGCTTGAGAAAGGTGATGACGCCGTGAGTGAAAGCGAAATGAAAGCCGCATTGAACGAAACGAATGTGTTCGGGATGCCGTTGGGATTCCCGAAGATCGCGTTG
>JAQGJF010000316.1 GCA_028290765.1 Tardiphaga sp. | reverse complement strand
CCGCCGAATGGGACCGCGCGGTCTATTACGCCAGCCGCTGGGCGATCCGGGTCGGCGGCGGGGTAGTGATGCTGCGCATCATCGAGACCGAGGACCAGAACCAGCAATGGCTGGGCGTTGCCGAAGTCATGCGCGCGGAAGCCGAGGAAGCCGCCAACGCCGCGCTCGACCGCGCCGCCGGCCGCGCCAACGGCATTGCCGCCATCACGCCGGAACGGGTGATTCGCGAGGGCGATCCCACCGAGCAGATTCTCGATGTGATCGACAAGGACGTCGATATTTCCATGCTGGTGCTGGCCGCCAGCGCCGGCCCCGAGGGGCCCGGCCCGATCATCGCCACCATGGCCAAACTGGTCGGCTCGTTCCCGGTACCCGTTACCGTCGTGCCCGGCAGCCTGACCGATGCGGATATCGACGGGTTGTCGTAACCCCCTGGTCGCATGGCGGAACTGGTCTGCGTCCCTTGATCGTGCGTTTGCCGTCGCCATCTGCTAGAGGGAAAGCCACGCGCCGGCCTTGAACCGGCGACGCAGGAGAGACCGATGTTCATCCAGACCGAAGCCACCCCCAATCCCGCCACCCTGAAATTCCTGCCCGGCCGCACCGTGCTGGACTCCGGCACCATGGAATTCGTCAACCGCGAGGCCGCCGCGCGTTCGCCGCTCGCCGAAAAACTGTTCGGCGTGCCCGGTGTCACCAGCGTGTTTTACGGCTCCGACTTCGTGACCGTGACCAAGGACGACAGCGACTGGCAGCACCTGAAGCCGGCGATCCTCGGCGCCATCATGGAACACTACATGTCCGGCGGTCCGCTGATGGCGGACGGCAGCGTCGATGGCGATGATGCGTCCGATGAAGACGAATTCTTCGACGAGGCTGACGCCGAGACGGTCGAGACCATCAAGGACCTGATCGAGACCCGGGTGCGCCCGGCGGTCGCCAGCGACGGCGGCGACATCACCTTCCGCGGCTTCAAGGACGGCATCGTCTACCTCAACATGAAGGGCTCCTGCGCCGGCTGCCCGTCATCGACCGCGACGCTGCAGCACGGCATCCAGAACCTGCTGAAGCACTTCGTGCCGGACGTGGTCGAAGTCCGCCCGATGTAACCTCGAAGTCTTCGCTCGTCGTTGCCGCGAACAGTGGGGACGACGGCTAGATTAGTCGGTTGCTGCTGATATAACCGACGGATGCTGATCCTCGCCATCGATACCGCCCTCGATGCCTGCGCCGCCGCCGTGCTGGACACCGAAGCCGGCCGGCTGATCGCGCGGGAATCGCTGCCGATGAAGCGCGGCCATGCCGAAGCCCTGATGCCGCTGATCGCGCGCGTCATGGACGATTGCGCCGTCGGCTTCGCGGCGCTCGATCGCATCGCGGTGACCACCGGGCCCGGCAGCTTTACCGGCCTGCGCGTGGGATTGTCGGCGGCGCGCGGAATTGCATTGGCCGCCGGCAAACCCGTGGTGGGGCTGACCACGCTGACCGCCTATGCGGCGGCGGCGGTCAGCGAGACCGGCCAGCACCCGATCATCTCCGCGATCGATGCACGGCACGACCATGTGTATTTCCAGGTGGTCGGCGGTAATGGCAGCTCGCTGATCCGCCCGCGCGTTGCGCCGATCGAGGAGGCGCTCGAGGCCGCGCGCTTCGGCGCGCCGATCCTGGTCGGCAATGCCGCCGGAATACTCGGCGCGCGCTGGCCCTCGGATGCGCCGCAACCCGTGCAGGTCGATCCGCAGCCGGCGCCCGACATCGCCTGGGTTGCCTGGCTGGGAGCAGCCGTCGCTCCCGACACCGCGCCTGCCCGGCCGTATTATTTGCGCGCGCCCGACGCCAAGCCTCAAACCGACCCGCTGCAGAAAGCATCGCAGCCGCTGGCGCCATGATCGCGTGGTTGTCCGGCCTGTTCGGCGGCGCCACCGCGGTGGTCGAGCCCGCCAGTCTGCGCGACGCGCCGAGTCTGGCGAAGCTTCACGGCGCCTCGTTTCATCGCGGATGGGGTGAGGGTGAATTCGAGGAGATGCTGAGCCAGCGCAACACGCTGGTGCATCGCCTGCGCCTGCGTTCCAAATTCATCGGCTTCGCGGTGTCGCGGATGGCCGCGGACGAGGCCGAAATCCTGTCGATTGCGATCGCCCCCGGCCAGCGCGGCCGCGGTCTGTCGCGCCAATTGCTGCTGACCCATCTTGGACATCTGGCCGGCCGCGGCGTGCGCACGGTTTTCCTCGAAGTTGAGGAAAATAATCAGCCGGCGCGACGGCTGTATGACCGGGCCGGCTTTACCGTTGCCGGCCGCCGCGAACGCTATTACCGGGAGGCGGGTGGCGAACAATTGAACGCGCTGGTGATGCGCCGCGACTTGTCGTAAGGCACGCGCGGTGGCAGAACAGGTCCCGAAAGCTTAAGACCATGACCGCATTGAAATCCACCCCGACGCTCAAGGCCACCGGCATCGAGGCGCGTTGCGCCGCGACCGGAATGCGCATGACCGAGCAGCGCCGGGTGATCGCGCGGGTGCTGGCGGAAGCGCTGGATCATCCCGACGTCGAGGAACTGTATCGCCGCTGCGCCGCGGTCGACGACAAGATCTCGATCTCGACGGTGTATCGCACCGTCAAGCTGTTCGAGGACGCCGGCATCATCGAGCGGCATGATTTTCGCGAGGGCCGCGCCCGCTACGAGCAGATGCGCGACAGCCACCACGACCATCTGATCAATCTGCGCGACGGCAAGGTGATCGAGTTCACATCCGAGGAAATCGAAAAGCTGCAGGCCGAAATCGCCCGCAAGCTCGGCTACAAGCTGGTCGATCATCGGCTGGAGCTGTACTGCGTTCCGCTCGACGACGACAAATCCTAGAGCTTATTGTTTAAGCATGATCTTATCCGAAAACCGGTGTCCACTTTTCGGGATCATGCATCCAGCGTGCGGAACTTGAACTTCGACCTCATCATTTTCGATTGTGACGGCGTGCTCGTCGACAGCGAGGTCATCTCGTGCCGCACCCATGCCGAGATTCTGACGCGGCACGGCTATCCGATCTCCGTCGAACAGGTGCATGATCGTTTCCTCGGCCGGTCCTCGCGCGAGGCCCGGCTCGAAATCGAACGTGAACTCGGTCGCGCCCTTCCCGACGATCTGGACATCCAGTTGAGAGCCGAGCTGTATCGCAGCTTCGAGGAGAGCCTGGAGGCCATCCCGGGGATCGCGCAGGCGCTGGGGGAAATTTCGCAACCGGTCTGCGTCGCCTCCAGCGGCTCCCCCGAACGCATCCGCACCAGCCTCACGCTGGTCGGCCTCCACGAGCGCTTCGCCCCGAATATTTTCTCGGCCGCCCAGGTGACGAACGGCAAGCCCGCGCCGGATCTGTTTCTGTTGGCCGCGACGCAGATGCAGGTGCCGCCCGGGCAATCCCTGGTGATCGAGGACAGCGTTCCCGGCGTCATCGCCGCGCGCGCCGCCGGCATGACGGTGCTCGGCTTTCATGGCGGCAGCCATTGCCGGCCCTCCACCGCCGCGGCCCTGCGCGATGCCGGAGCGGTCGCGACGTTCGCCGATATGCGGCAATTGCCGGCGCTGATCGACCGGACCGCGAAACAGCCGGCTGCCGTCGGATAGGCTTAAACCTTTGAAATCGAATAATTTTCCAGGACGTGCTGGATTTTCCGGGCGTTAGCCTATAATTGAGCCCCGCGCCGCGTGGGCGAGTACTATTCGCCCATCAAGCGCCGTTTCAGCACCGCCCTTAAAGGTTCCATGACTCCGCCGCGCAAGCTGCACATCAAGTCCTATGGTTGTCAGATGAACGTCTACGATGCGCAACGCATGGTGGACACGCTGGCGCCCGAAGGCTTCGTCGAAACTCCCACTATCGACGACGCGGATTTGGTGATTCTCAATACCTGCCATATCCGCGAAAAGGCCTCGGAGAAGGTCTATTCCGAGCTCGGCCGGCTGCGCGTCGCCAAGGACGAGGCCGCGCGCGACGGCCGCAAGATGAACATCGTGGTGGCCGGCTGCGTCGCGCAGGCCGAAGGCGGCGAGATCATTCGCCGCGCGCCGGTGGTCGATGTCGTGGTCGGCCCGCAAAGCTATCATCATCTGCCGCAACTGCTGGCGCGCGCCAAGCGCGACGGCCGCGCGCTGGAAACCGAATTTCCCATCGAGGACAAATTCGGCCTGCTGCCGCCCCCCAGGCCGGATGCGATCCGCGCGCGCGGCATCTCATCGTTCGTCACCGTGCAGGAAGGCTGCGACAAGTTCTGCACCTTCTGCGTCGTGCCCTATACGCGCGGCGCCGAGGTCTCGCGCCCGGTGGCGCGCATCGCCGACGACGTGCGCCGGCTCGCCGACAATGGCGTCCGCGAGATCACGCTGATCGGACAGAACGTCAACGCCTATCACGGCGAAGGTCCCGATGGGCGGCCCTGGCCGCTCGGCACCCTGCTGCGGCATCTGGCGGAGATTCCCGGCATCGTCCGCCTGCGCTATTCCACCAGCCACCCCCGCGATGTCGACGACACGCTGATCGAGGCGCATCGCGATCTCGGGGCCTTGATGCCGTTCGTGCATCTGCCGGTGCAGTCGGGTTCGGACCGGATTCTCGCGGCGATGAACCGCAAGCACAGCGCCGACGATTACCGCCGCGTCATCGACCGATTCCGCGCCGCCCGCCAAGATATTGCATTTTCATCGGATTTTATCGTGGGCTTCCCGGGTGAAACCGAGGAAGATTTTACCGCGACCCTCGCTCTCGTCACACAAATCGGATACGCTGGCGCTTATTCGTTCAAGTATTCGCCCCGGCCCGGCACGCCGGCGGCGGACATGCGGGAGACGGTGTCAGCGATCGAGATGGACGAGCGATTGGTGCGGCTTCAGGGATTGATCGACAGCCAGCAATCGGCCTTCAATGTGGCGACGATTGGCAACACCGTCGATGTGCTGTTCGAGCGCGCCGCGCGCAATCCCGGCCAGATCGTCGGCCGCACCGCCTATCTGCAGCCGGCGCACGTCATGGCGTCCGAAGACATCATCGGGCAGGTGCTCCCGGTCACCATCGCCAGCCTCGAGCGCTACAGCCTGCTCGGCGCGCTGGCCGAACCTCACATGCATTCTGAACGGGTTGCCGCACGGCCCGCTTTTTCTCCAGTGATCACGGGAGCCTGAGCTCTTGCCCAAAAGCGCATCGGATTCGCCTTCGTTCGCCCCCAGCCGCAAACTCGACCGCGACCTGCAAGCCCAGCCAGAAACGCAAGTTGTCATCGACTTTGACGACAATCGCGCGGCGTCGGCGCTGGTCGGCCCCTACGGACAAAACCTCGCGCTGATCGAGCGGCGGCTCGGCATCGTGGTCGATTCGCGCGGCAACCACATCACGATCGCGGGATCGCGCGAGAGCTGCGACGCGGCGCGGCGCGTGCTCGAAACGCTGTACGCGCAGGCGGTCCAGGGCCACGACCCGGCGCAGGGCGACGTCGAAGGCGCCATCCGCGCGGTGATCGCGCAGGGCTCGCTGTTCGAATTCGACCCCAAGGCGCCGAAATCGTCATTCGAAGCCATCAATCTGCGCAAACGCCCGGTACGGGCGCGCACCGCGGCGCAGGATTCTTATATTCGCGCACTCAAGCACCACGAACTGGTGTTCGGCATCGGCCCGGCCGGCACCGGCAAGACCTGGCTCGCGGTGGCGCAGGCGGCGCAGTTGTTCGAGCGCAAGGAAGTCGATCGCATCATCCTGTCGCGTCCCGCGGTCGAGGCCGGCGAACGGCTCGGCTTCCTGCCCGGCGATTTGCGCGAGAAGGTCGATCCCTATCTGCGTCCGATCTACGATGCCTTGTACGACCTGATGGATTCGCGGATCGTCGAGCGGGCGCTGCAGACCGGTGAAATCGAGATCGCGCCGCTGGCTTTCATGCGCGGCCGCACCCTGACCAACGCCGCGATCATTCTGGACGATGCGCAAAACACCACTTCGATGCATATGAAGATGTTTCTGACGCGACTGGGCGAAAACAGCCGCATGATCATCACCGGCGATCCCTCCCAGGTCGATCTGCCGAATGGCCAGACCT
>JAQGJF010000308.1 GCA_028290765.1 Tardiphaga sp. | reverse complement strand
TATCTCGCCGTGCTTGCCGCGCTGCCAAACCCGCGGCAAAGCGTCTCGCTGTTCGGCAGTTTTTTTCTCAGCAACCGCGGCCTGGTGGTTCCCAAGCCGATCGGTCATGACGGCCTGACGGCGTTTGGCCTCGCCATCGTGCTGGCCATCGTCGCTTCGCTGCTGCTGCGGAGCTACGCGCGCCGCCAGCTGTTCGAAAACGGCAGGCTGGTGAAGGTCTGGCCTTATGCGGTCGGGCTCCTGATCGGACTGCCATTGCTGGCTGTCCTTGTCTTTGGCAAGCCGGTGACCTTCGAGATCCCGGAACTGAAGGGTTTCAATTTTTCCGGCGGCTCGCGCATTATCCCGGAATTCGTCGCTCTTACGCTGGCGCTGTCGACCTACACCGCGGCCTTCATTGCCGAGATCGTGCGCGCCGGCGTTCAATCGGTGCACAAGGGGCAGATGGAGGCGGGGGCGTCGCTGGGCCTCTCCCGCGGTTCGACCTTGCGCTTGATCGTGGTGCCGCAGGCCATGCGCGTCATTCTGCCGCCGCTGACGAACCAGTATCTCAATCTCACCAAGAATTCGTCGCTGGCGGTGGGGATCGGCTACCCTGATTTGTTCTCGGTGTTTGCCGGCACCACGCTGAGCCAGACCGGGCAGGCAATTGAAATCATTGCCATCACCATGGGGGTCTATCTCTTGATCTCCCTCGTCACCAGCGCGATCATGAGTTTCTACGGGTGGCGCATCAGCCGGAGTCTCGGTCAATGAGCGATCGGGCCGCATCAGTGTTCGTCCGCCAGGAGCTGGTGCCCGAGCGCCCGGCGCCGGTCAAGACCACCGGTTTTGTCGGCTTCGTGCGCACGCGCCTGTTCAATTCCCCGACCAACATCCTGCTCACCATCGCCAGCGCGCTGCTGCTGTGGTTCACCGTGATCCCGGCGGTCAAATTCCTGCTGGTCGACGCGGTCTGGACCGGCAAGGACCGCGAGGCCTGCCTGGCGCAGAACGCCGGCCACGTCGTCGGCGCCTGCTGGCCGTTCGTGCAGGCCAAATTCAGCCAGTTCGTCTACGGTTTTTATCCGGAGCCGGAGCGCTGGCGGGTCAATCTGACGTTTCTGTTCGGCGCCCTGTTGCTGCTGCCGCTGCTGATTCCGCGGCTGCCGGCCAAGGGTCTCAACGCCGGTCTGTTTTTTGTCGCCTTTCCGATCGTGGCGTTCTTTCTGTTGCATGGCGGCGGACTGCAGGGTTTCGGCGTCAGCTGGACCGTGGATTTTCTGTCGGGATTCGTCACCAGTATCGGCGACGCCGGCCGCAAGCTGACAGCCTTGGCATTGCCGCTGGCCCTGCTGGGCAAGGCCATCGTGTTCCTTGGCGTCGCCGTCGGATGGCTGATCTGGCCGCTGGTGTGGCTGCGCGATCAGATACAGTCATCCGGCCAACCGGTGTGGGTGGATTTGCTCGCCACCGCCGCCATCGTCTCGGTGGTGCTGTTTGTTCTCGCCGGCGGCTTTCGCACCGGATGGCGCGCGCTTCTGGCCAGCCTTGCGACCTTCATCGGCATCGGTCTCGTGATCGCGTTGATGCACCTCGATCGCGGGGGATTGCCGATCGTCGATACAAGGCTGTGGGGCGGCCTGCTCGTGACCCTGGTAGTGTCGGTCACCGGCATTGTCACCTCGATGCCGGTCGGCATCGCACTGGCGTTGGGGCGGCGTTCGACGATACCGCTGATCCGGATCTTTTCGGTGGGCTTCATCGAATTCTGGCGCGGCGTACCGCTGATCACGGTGCTGTTTTTCGCGACCTATATGCTGCCGCTGTTCCTGCCGGGAAACTTTACCGTCGACGGCCTGGTCCGGTGCCTGATCGGCATCGCGCTGTTCGCCGGCGCTTACAATGCCGAGGTGATCCGCGGCGGCCTGCAGGCGATACCGCGTGGGCAGGGCGAAGCGGCGAGCGCGCTCGGGCTGTCCTACTGGAAGACTACCGGGCTGATCGTGATGCCGCAGGCCCTGCGCCACGTCATTCCGGGCCTCGTCAACAGCTTCATCGCGCTGTTCAAGGACACCTCGCTGGTGTCGATCGTGGCGCTGTTCGATCTGCTCGGGCAGTTGCGGGCGGCGTTCTCCGATCCGGTGTGGTCGTCGCCGACCACGCTGTTCACCGGCTTTGCCTTTACCGGGATCATCTACTTCGTGTTCTGCTTCGGGATGTCGCGTTATTCATTGTTCGTCGAACGCCGGTTGAATGTTCACCGGCGCAACTGAGATAAGACAGCCATGGCCACGGATTCGATCGTTAGCGTCGCCGCCCTCAACAAATGGTATGGCGATTTCAATGTGCTGCGCGACATCAACCTCGATGTCGCCAAGAGTGAGCGGATCGTGATCTGCGGTCCCTCCGGCTCCGGCAAGTCGACGCTGATCCGGTGCATGAACGCGCTGGAGGAATTCCAGGAGGGCCAGATCGTCATCGACGGCATCGAGCTCGGGCCCAATTTGCGCCGCGTCGATGAAGTCCGGCGCGAGGTCGGCATGGTGTTCCAGAGTTTTAATCTGTTCCCGCATCTGACCGTGCTCGAGAACTGCACGCTGGCGCCAATCTGGGTGCGCAACATGCCGAAAAAGGACGCCGAGGCGGCGGCGATGAAATATCTGGAGCGGGTGAAAATTCCGCATCAGGCCAACAAATATCCGGGCCAGATGTCGGGCGGTCAGCAGCAGCGCGTCGCCATCGCCCGCGCTCTGACCATGAACCCGAAGGTCATGCTGTTCGATGAGCCGACCTCGGCGCTCGATCCCGAAATGGTCAAGGAAGTGCTCGACACCATGGTGGATCTTGCCGAGGAGGGCATGACCATGCTGGTCGTCACCCACGAAATGGGATTTGCCAAGGAAGTCGCCAACCGCGTCGTCTTCATGGACGCCGGGCAGATCATCGAGTCCAACACGCCGGCGAATTTCTTCGCCAACCCGCAGCACGCGCGGACGAAGCTGTTTTTGAGCCAGATCTTGCGGTGACGTTGCCCGGATGAGCGAAGCGACATCCGGGGCCAGCGCTTTCTCCCGGATGTCGCTTCGCTCATCCGGGCTACGGTTCTACCCTCACACCTTCTCGAACGGCACGTCGATCTTGCTGCGCTTTTCCAGCCATTCCGGCACCGGCAGGTTCTTCGAACGCATGAAATCCGGGTTGAACAGTTTCGACTGGTAGCGGCTGCCGGAATCGCAGAGCACCGTCACGATCGTCTTGCCCGGTCCGAGCTGTTTGGCGAGCCGGATCGCGCCGGCGACGTTGACGCCGGTGGAGCCGCCGAGGCACAGGCCTTCGTGCTCGAGCAGGTCGTAGATCACTGGAACCCATTCTTCATCGGGAATGAGGAAGGCGGTGTCCACCTTGGCGGTTTCGATGATCGACGTAACACGCCCAAGCCCGATGCCCTCGGAGATAGATCCACCCGGCGTCGATTTGGCGACGCCGTTCTTGAACAATTCATACATCGCCGCGCCGTGTGGATCGGCGCAGCCGACCATGACGTTCTTGTTCTTTTCCTTCAGATACCGGCTGACGCCGGCCAGCGTTCCGCCCGATCCGACCGAACAGATGAAACCGTCGACCTTGCCGCCGGTCTGTTGCCAGATTTCCGGGCCGGTCGATTCATAATGCGCCTTTGCGTTATCCAGATTGTTCCACTGGTCGGCGAACAGCACGCCGTTCGGTTCGTTCTTGCGCAACTGATCGGCGAGCCGTCGGCCGACATGCTGGTAATTGTTCGGGTTGGAGAAGGGCAGCATCGGCACTTCGATGAGTTCGGCGCCGCACAGCCGCAGCATGTCCTTCTT